>NZ_JBSGBK010000009.1:0-175395 GCF_053601215.1 Amycolatopsis sp. NPDC004772 | reverse complement strand
GCCCGGTTGGCGGCGTCGGCCGCCCGCGCCGCGGCCTGGGCGGCCTGCTCGGCCGAGCCCTGCGCCTTGCGCGTTTCGTCGGCGGCGATCTGCGCGTCGACCTTCGCGGCCGCGGCGGCGGTCGCGGCCTGGTCGGCCGCGTCCTTCGCCGCCTGCGTCTGCTCGGTCGCGCGGACTTGGGAGCTCTTCGCGAGGTCGGCGAGCTGCGCGACCGTCGCGGTCTCCTGGTCACGCTGCAACGCGACCTGGTAGCCGCTCTGGAGGAACCAGCGCACGTCGTCCGCGCTGGACGACAGCGCCCAGTTGCCGACCTTCTTGACCTCGGCCCCGGCGGCGTTGATCAGCCGCTGCACGGCGATCCGGTCGTCCATCACCTGGGCGCGCTGGTAGCCCTGGCCGAGGAAGGCCAGCTGGGCGTCGGACGTGCCGTTGAGGGCGGTGTTGGCCGCGCTCTTCACGGTTGGGCCGGTGGCGGCCGACTGGAGCCGCGAGACCTGCACGCGCAGGTCGGTCTGCCAGGGCTGTCGCCACCCGTTCGCGAGGAAGGCCCGCACATCGGCGATGGTGCCGCCGAGGGCGGCGTTCGCCGCGTGCTGCGTTGCCGGGCCGCCGGTGGAGATCATCTGCTGCACGGCGACGCGGTCGGAGACCTCCTGCACCCGGCTCAGCCCGGTGGCCAGGAAGGTGTGCACGTCGTCGTCGGTGCCGCACAGCGCGGCCTCGGCCGCGCGGGAGATCACCGGGCTGCCGTCGCGCATCAGCGCCAGCACCCGCTGGCGTTCCGTCGGCTGCGGCGGGTCCGCCGCCGCGGCCGGTGTCGCCATGATGCCGGCGACGAGCGCGAACGCCGTCGTCGCCGTCAGAACGGCCCGTAGGTGTCGGATGCCCATGTACCCCGCTGCCCCCTCGTCAGATCGGCAGGGGGTTCGGCGGCAGCAAGCCGCCGGCTGCCGCGCCCACGCGGTCCCCCCTGTGTCAGCCGAGACGTACCTTAAGCGCAGGTTCGCCGTGAAGAAAAGACTCCGATCAAGTAATGATCACCGCCGTTGACCGGACCGTGGAACGGGGGATACGGTCCGTCTGTTCTCGCATGGGGGGCCATGTCGGGTCGAGGACGCAGCACCCTGTCCGGCGACGCGCGCCCAGCCCCGTCAACGACAAGGAGTGCAACCCGACATGCGTTTCCGCACCACCCTGCTCGCCGCGGCCGCCGTCGCCGGCGCCGCCGTGATCTCCGGCACAGCCGCGATCACCCACGCCGCGACCGCCGACGACACCCCGCCCGGCCTGGTCGAGGACTACAGCTACCCGGGCGCGGACAAGATCCTGCGCGACCGCGGCATCACCCTGGTCAGCGGCGACGGGCACATCGTCCTGGTCGGCTGCGCCGACCACACCGGCGTGATCGAGGTGTACTCGACGAACAACCCGGCCGACCACGGCACCGACCCGGGTCACTACTGCTTCCAGGTGACCGGGCCGAGCGGCTACCTCAAGCTGAGCATCCCGTACGCCTTCCAGGCCAAGGGCGACGACCAGGAAGCGCACAACGTCAAGGCGACGGTCACGATCAAGGGCGCCCCGACCACGGTGAACGTGGACACGCACGGCTGGACCGGATTCGGCGAGGGCGCGGGGCAGGACCCGGCGACGCTGGTCGAGCTCAGGGTCACCGGCGCCTGATCCGGCTCCGGGGAGGCCACCGCGGTGGCCTCCCCGGTCCCGGTCAGTCCTCTGTGGACCGCTTCGCCCGGTGCAGCGCGGCGAGCACGGCCAGGACCAGCACCAACGCCACGGCGAGCGCGGCCCACATGGCCACGTGCAGCTGCAGCAGCCCGCCGGCGAAGGCCCCGGCGAGCATCGCGCCGACGGCGGCCACCTTCCGCAGCGGGTGGGAGCCGGTCCCACCGGCCGCCTTGGAGTCGGCCGCGAAGCCGGTCAGCGTCATGGTCAGGACGGTCGTCGTCAGGTCGGGCGCCCCGATCCGGCGGACGGCGGCGTTCTGCAGGCCCATCGCCAGCCCGAGCACGACGATCAGCAGTTCGGCGCCGAGCCGCGTACCGCCGCCGAGGGTGGCGGAGAGCACGACGGCGACCGCGATCAAGGCGGCCTGCACCACGGTCGCCTGCCGCAGCGCGTCGTAGTCGTCCTCCCGCCGCGCGAGCCGGCCACCGGCGAGCGCGCCGGCCAGGAACGCGAGCACGGCGGTCAGCGAGGCGAGCACCGACAGCGTCGTCTCCCCCGCCGCCGCGAACCCGAGGAACACCACGTTCCCGGTCATGTTGGCGACGAAGACCCGGCCCAGCCCGAGGAAGCTGACGGCATCGACCACCCCGGTGACGACGGTCAGCGTCAGCAACAGGGCGGCCAGGCCCCGCGGTTTCGGTTCAGCCATGCGGGCAGTCAACCACCTCGCGCCCGGCCGCGCTGCCGTCGGCCGCCCCCGCACCGAAGCGGCTCCGCACCATTTCGCCGAATCGCCGGACGCATTTTTTACGCCGCCCTATATCGCTTAGGATGCGCGAAGCGCCTTCGCCGCGCGAAGCAGCTTCACACCGCTTCGGGAGCCGGATTGCGTTGTCACACAGGCGGAACAGCGACCTCCTTGCGGTGAATCCGCGCGCGGCGTGCGTCGTTTTGTCGGAGGTCCCCTCTACCGTCCGTGCCATGACCGAAAAGAGCACGGTGCGCACGCGCGAAATGGCCTACGAGCTCAAGGGCCAGCGCGAGCAGAAGCGGATGACCCTGCGCGAGGTGGCCCGCCGCGCGGACTGGTCGGCGTCGAAGGTGTCGGCCTGGGAGAACGGCCGCCGCATCTCGGCGGTCGACGCCGCGATCTACCTCGCCCACTGCGGCACCGGAGCCGCCGAACGCGCGCGGCTCCTCGAGCTGGCCAAGCCGTCCGGCGACCTCTACTGGGTGCGGCCGTACTTCGACAAGCTCGTCGACCCGACGAAATCCCTCCTCATCCAGGAGAACCTCGCGCGGTCGATGGTCTACTACAGCCCGGCCGCCATCCCCGGGATGCTGCAGACGGAGGAGTACGTCCACACCTGTTTCGAACTCACCGGCCGCTACACCGCGGACAGGCTCGACACGCTGACCCGCGCCCGCGTGGACCGGCAGCAGCTCCTGCAACGCCACAACCCGCCGAGCTGCACCTTCTTCATCCACGAGCGCGCGCTGCGCTCGGTGGTCGGAAGCCCGTCGCTCATGCACGAACAGTTGCAGAACCTCGTGCTGGCCACGAACCTGCCGCACTGCGTCATCCGGGTGGTCCCGGAGTCGGACCCCACGTTCCGCGTACTGAGCACGACGTTCACGGTCATGGAGTTCCCCGAACACCCACCGGTCGTCTACGAAGAGACGTACACCGCGGGCTTGTTCGTCGACGACCGCATCGCCGTGGAGGCGTTCTACCTGCTCACCACCCGCCTGGAACAGGTGGCCCTCCCCGAAGGCCAGTCCCTGGAGTGGCTCGTCCGGTTCGCGGACGAGTACGAACGCCTGAGACAGTGACCGAGAACGTCACCGCAGCCCGGGCCACGAAGGCACCCGGCGCCGGGCACCGCACAGCCGAATGGCTTGCGTGGCAACGGTTCCACGCCGAGGAGACGGCTTCGAGCCCAGCTACGCGTCCCTCTTTCTCCGACCCCGGCGGAATACTGATGCGCCCGGCTCACGCTCGAAGTCCACCGAGCTGATCCACTCGAGGTCGCCGCCGGCATCCTCTTCGCCGATCACCAGCCGGGAACCGAGCCCGGATACCTTCTTCGGCCACCCTGCACCGAAAACGCCCCCATCAGAGGTCCGGCTCAACCACTCACGGACGCGCCCCGATAACGCGCTTCCCACCCTGCCAGACCGCCCGGGTCCGCCCCGGCAGGTCGGTCACGTCGAGACCCGTGCCGTCCAGCAGCACCAAATCCGCGCGCAACCCCGGCTCGATGCGGCCGCGGTCGTCGTCGAGGCGGAGCAATCGCGCCGCCTCGGAGGTCGCCGCCTTCAGCGCCGCCGCTTCGCCGAGCACCTCGGCCAGCAGTCGCAATTCGGTCGTCAAGTCGACATGGGGACGCAAAGCCAGGTCCGAGCCGGCGGCGATGCGGACCCCCGCCTCCGCTGCGAGCCGGAGCGAACGGCGGTGCGTCTCGGCGAATTCGCTATCGCTGATCGGCGAGAGCGTCGGCACGTACCAAGCGCCGGCCAGCGCCTCGACGGCGGCGTCGTCGAGGAAGGTGCCGTGCTCGATGCTGCGTGCCCCGGCGCGGGCAGCCGAGACGACGGCGGCGGACGTGTGCGCGTGGGCCAAGACGTCCCGGCCGCAGCGGCGGGCCTCGTCGACCAGCGCGGCGAGCTCGTCGTCGGTCGGCCGGACGTCGGTTCCCGAGCGCACCGCTCGCATCGCCCCGCTCGCACCGACCTTGATCCAGTCGGCGCCCGCCCGCACCATCCGGCGGACCGCCGCGCGCGCCGAGTCCGCGCCGTCGAAGAGCGGGTCGGGCAGCGACGGGTCGCCGTAGTGGTCGACGGCGCCGGCGGGCGGCTCCCAGCTGTCGCCGAGGCCGCCGGTCGGCCCCAGCTGACGCAGGCTGATCAGCAGGTCCGGCCCGGCGATCCACCCCTCGCGCAGGGCGTGCTTGAACCCGGCGTCGGCGCCCCAAGCGTCTCGGACGGTTGTGATCCCGCGCGCCACCAACCCGTGCAATACCGGCACGGCTTCGAGGATCCGGGCGCTGCGCGGCAACGGCTCGGGCCGCGGAAAGGCGACGTGTACGTGGCAGTCGATGAGCCCCGGAATCAGCAGCCCGCCCGCGCAGTCGACCCGCTCGCCGTCGAGGCCCCGGCCGACTTCGGCGATCCGGTCGCCGTCCAGCCGCACGTCCGCGCGGGTCGTCTCCCCGGTTTCGGGGTCGAATACGCGCGCTCCGGCGAGCACCGTCACGCGAGCTCCTTGCGGTAGATGAGGAAATCGCACGGCGTGGCCAGCGACGGCGCGAGGTGCGGGTAGTCCTCGGCGAGGTCGGCGCGGTGCGTCACGCGGTAGCCGAGGCGGCCGTACCACTCGGCCAGGAACTGCTTCGACGGATGCGTCCAGCCGCGTGGCACGAGCAGTTCGAGCTGCATCTCCCGGCATCCGGCGTCGCGGCTGGTCTGCTCGGCGAACCGCACCAGCTCCCGCCCGACGCCGAGGCCCCGCCGTGCCGGATCGGCGGCGAGCATGCCGAATTCGCCGACGACGTCGTCGAGCCGCCGGATCCGCACGGACCCGGCGAGGTCACCGTCCGCGAAGGCCGCGGCGATTTCCCCGGCTGCCACGAAGCCGGTGATCTCGTCGCGGGACGTCCGGTCGGTGCTTCCCAGCCAGAGCCCCTTCTCGGACTCGGCGTAGACCTGGTTGACCAGCCCGGTGATCCGCTCGATCACCGCGGGGTCGGCGGACGGCGGCAGCAGCTCGATCTCCATCCCCCCACCTTGCCACGGCGAAAAAAGACGCTCGCGAACCGGCCCGAGGCGCGGTTCGCGAGCGTCGAGGGGGAAAGCCCTACTTGTCCCGCCGGAAGAGCTTGTTGCCCAGCCACACGATCGGGTCGTACTTCCGGTCCGCCACGCGCTCCTTCATCGGGATCAGCGCATTGTCCGTGATGTGGATGCCCTCCGGGCACACCTCCGAACAGCACTTCGTGATGTTGCAGTACCCGAGACCGTGCTCGTCCTGCGCCGCGTCACGCCGGTCCGCGACGTCCAGCGGGTGCATCTCCAGCTCCGCGATGCGCATCAGGTACCGCGGCCCGGCGAAGGCTTCCTTGTTCTCCTCGTGGTCGCGCACCACGTGGCAGGTGTTCTGGCACAGGAAGCACTCGATGCACTTGCGGAACTCCTGCGACCGCTCGACGTCGACCTGCTGCATCCGGTACTCGCCCGGCTTCAGGTCCGCCGGCGGCGTGAACGACGGGATTTCGCGCGCCTTCGTGTAGTTGAACGACACGTCGGTGACGAGGTCGCGGATCACCGGGAACGTCCGCATCGGCGTCACCGTGATCACCTCGTCCTCGGTGAACGTCGACATCCGCGTCATGCACAGCAGGCGCGGGCGGCCGTTGATCTCCGCCGAGCACGAGCCGCACTTGCCCGCCTTGCAGTTCCAGCGGACGGCGAGGTCCGCGGCCTGGGTCGCCTGCAGCCGGTGGATGATGTCGAGGACGACCTCGCCCTCGTTCACCTCCACCGTGAAGTCCTGCAGCCCGCCGCCGTCGGCGTCGCCGCGCCAGACCCGGAAACTCGCCTTGTAGCTCATGCCTTGCTCCCGGGGTGCGTCTCGAGCTCCGCATCGGTGTAGTACTTCCCGAGTTCGCCGAACTCGAACAGCTCCAGCAGGTCCTGCCGCAGCGGCACCTGCTCCTTCACCTCGACGTCGACGTCCGGCACCACCGGGTTGTCCCCCGGGGACGCCGAGCACACGAGCAGCTTGTTGCGCCAGTCCGCTTCCATGCCGGGGTAGTCGTCCCGTGTGTGCCCGCCGCGGCTTTCGGTTCGCGTCAACGCCGCCTTCGCGACGCACTCGCTGACCATCAGCATGTTGCGCAGGTCGATCGCGAGGTGCCAGCCGGGGTTGAACTGCCGGTGCCCTTCGACGGTCACGCGCAGGATCCGTTGCCGCAGCTCGTCGAGCTTCGCCAGCGCCTGCGCCATCTCCTCCGCCTTGCGGATGATGCCGACCAGGTCGTTCATCGACTGCTGCAGCTCGGTGTGCAGCGTGTACGGGTTCTCCGCGGAAGCACCGGCCGGCGGGTCGAACGGCGCGAGCGCCATCTTCGCCGCGGCGTCCACATCGGACTCCAGCACGGCGGGCCTGCCGTCGAGACCGGACACGTACTCGGCCGCGCCCAGGCCTGCGCGCCGGCCGAACACCAGCAGGTCGGACAGCGAGTTGCCGCCGAGCCGGTTGGATCCGTGCATGCCGCCCGAGCACTCGCCGGCCGCGAACAGGCCGGGCACGCTCGCCGCCGCCGTGTCCGGGTCGACCTCGATGCCGCCCATGACGTAGTGGCAGGTCGGGCCGACCTCCATCGGCTCCGCGGTGATGTCGACGTCCGCCAGCTCCTTGAACTGGTGGTACATCGACGGCAGCCGCTTGCGGATCTCCTCGGCCGGCAGCCGGCTGGCGATGTCGAGGAAGACGCCGCCGTGCGGGGAGCCGCGGCCCTCCTTGACCTCGGAGTTGATCGCGCGGGCCACCTCGTCGCGGGGCAGCAGGTCCGGCGTGCGCCGGTTGTTGTCCGCGTCGGCGTACCAGCGGTCGGCTTCGTCTTCGCTCTCCGCGTACTGCCCCTTGAACACGTCGGGCACATACTCGAACATGAACCGCTTGCCGTCGGAGTTCTTGAGCACGCCGCCGTCACCGCGCACGCCCTCGGTGACGAGGATGCCCTTGACGCTCGGCGGCCAGACCATCCCGGTCGGGTGGAACTGGACGAACTCCATGTTGATCAGCTTCGCGCCCGCCCGCAGGGCCAGCGCGTGGCCGTCACCGGTGTACTCCCACGAATTCGACGTCACCTTGAACGACTTGCCGATGCCGCCGGTGGCGAGCACGACCGCGGGCGCCTCGAAAAGGATGAACCGCCCGCTCTCGCGCCAGTAGCCGAACGCGCCGGCGATGCGGCCCTCGGTGGTGAGCAGCTCGGTGACCGTGCACTCGGCGAAGACCTTGATCTTCGCTTCGTAGTCCCCGGTCTCGGCGAAGTCCTCCTGCTGCAGCGAGACGATCTTCTGCTGCATCGTGCGGATCAGCTCGAGCCCGGTGCGGTCACCGACGTGCGCCAGCCGCGGGTAGGTGTGCCCGCCGAAGTTGCGCTGGCTGATCCGGCCGTCGGCGGTGCGGTCGAACAGCGCGCCGTACGTCTCGAGCTCCCAGACGCGGTCCGGCGCCTCCTTGGCGTGCAGCTCGGCCATCCGCCAGTTGTTGAGGAACTTCCCGCCGCGCATGGTGTCGCGGAAGTGGACCTGCCAGTTGTCGTTCGAGTTCGCGTTGCCCATCGAGGCGGCGCACCCGCCCTCGGCCATCACCGTGTGCGCCTTGCCGAACAGGGACTTGCACACGACGGCGACGCGGAAGCCGCGTTCACGGGCTTCGATCACGGCGCGCAGACCGGCGCCACCGGCACCGATCACCACCACGTCGTAGCTGTGCCGTTCGACCTCGGTCATGAAGAGATTCCACCTCGGAACTGGGGACGTCTGTGGTTGGGAAGATGCGGCGCTAGTTGACGAATCTCAGGTCCGAGATCGCGCCGCTGGCGACGAGCATGACGTAGAAGTCGGTCAGCACCAGCGTGCCGAGCGTCGTCCAGGCCAGCGTCATGTGGCGGGTGTTGAGCTTCGAGACCTTGGTCCAGATCCAGTAGCGCACCGGGTGCTTGGAGAAGTGCTTCAGCCGCCCGCCGGTCACGTGCCGGCACGAGTGGCAGGACAGCGTGTAGGCCCAGAGCAGGATCACGTTGGCCAGCAGGATGATGTTGCCGAGCCCGAAGCCGAAGCCCCCGGTCTTCCCGTGGAACGCCGTGATCGCGTCGTAGGTGTTGACCAGCGAGACGATCAGCGCGACGTAGAAGAAGTAGCGGTGGACGTTCTGGATGATCAGCGGCAGCCGTGTCTCGCCGGTGTACTTGGCGTGCGGTTCCGCGACGGCGCAGGCGGGCGGGGAGAACCACACCGACCGGTAGTAGGCCTTGCGGTAGTAGTAGCAGGTCAGGCGGAACCCGAGCAGGAACGGCAGCACCACGAAGCCGAGCGGGATGAACCCGGGCAGGTCGCCGAACCAGTGGCCGAAGTGGCTCGAGCCTTCGACGCAGGAAGTGGACAGGCACGGCGAGTAGAACGGCGTCAGGTAGTGGTAGTCGGGCACCCAGTATGCGGTGCGCACGAACGACCGGACCGTCGCGTAGATGATGAACGCCGACAGTCCGAGCACGGTCAGCAGCGGCTGGAGCCACCACCGGTCCGTGCGGAGGGTGCGCTCGGCGATCCGGGCCCGCTTGGGGGCCCGGACGCCGGTGCCGACGCCGTTGTCAGCGGGAGCGCTCACCGCTGGTCGCGCTTGTAGCCGCCGACGCCTTCGTCATCGGCGCCGTGCCACAGCGCCGGGTCGTAGGGGGTGTCGGGGACGGGGACGCGCTCCGCGGCCTTCGCCTGGGCGGGCACCGCGAGGGGCACGCCGTCGAGGTCCGCGGTGTCGATGTCGAGGCGCTCGACGTCGTTGGCGAGCCGGCGGACCGCCGACGCGTCGCCGTAGCGAGAGCGCAGTGCGCCGACGCACTGCCGGAGCTGGCCGATGGTTCGCCGCAGCTCGGCGATCTCGGAGGTGGACATCATGCCTCCCGTGTGGTGGGGCTGGCAGGGAACCGGCTACGGCTGTGCCACGCGTCGTGCAGTGTGACAACTAGCACACTAACGGTTCCAGAGGTGATCGGGGTCACGCGGGTCGATCTTCTGAATCGATTTTGATTCGACGTTTTCCCGAGGTAGTGTGGCCAGTGTCACGACCCTGAGGCGTCAGCGCTGCCGTCCCGCGGACCACCCCACACCAGTGATCCGGAGCCGGACATGAGCCCGACCCCCACCACATCGTTGCACCCCGTCATCGCCGAGGTCACCGCCCGCATCGCCGCGCGCAGCGCCGCGACGCGCTCCGCCTACCTCGACCGCACGGCCGCCGCGCACGAAGAAGGCCCGGTCCGCCGCGGCCTCGCGTGCAGCAACCTCGCCCACGGTTTCGCCGCGATGGACGGCGTCGACAAGGAAGCGCTGCGGGCCGCGCGCGCTCCCGGCGTCGCGATCGTGTCGTCCTACAACGACATGCTTTCGGCGCACCAGCCGATGCAGGAATACCCGGCCTGGCTGAAGAAGGCCGTGCGCTCGGCCGGCGGGGTCGCCCAGTTCGCCGGCGGCGTGCCCGCGATGTGCGACGGGATCACGCAGGGCCGCGCCGGCATGGAGCTGTCGCTGTTCAGCCGCGAGGTCATCGCGATGTCGACGGCGATCGCGCTCTCCCACGACATGTTCGACGCCGCGCTGCTGCTGGGCGTCTGCGACAAGATCGTCCCGGGCCTGCTGATCGGTGCGCTGTCGTTCGGCCACCTGCCGGCGATCCTGATCCCCGCGGGACCGATGAACTCCGGGCTGCCGAACAAGGAGAAGGCCCGCGTCCGGCAGCTCTACGCCGAGGGCCGCGCGACCCGCGAAGACCTCCTCGACGCCGAAGCGGCGTCGTACCACTCGGCCGGCACCTGCACCTTCTACGGCACGGCCAACTCGAACCAGATGGTCGTCGAGGTGATGGGCCTGCACCTGCCGGGCGCCAGCTTCGTCCAGCCGGGTTCTTCGTTGCGCCAGGCGCTGACCGAGGAAGCGGGGCGGCGGGTCGTCGCGCTGTCCCGTGGCGAGGAGTACACGCCGGTGGCGCGGATCCTCGACGAGAAGGCGTTCGTCAACGGCGTCATCGCGCTGCTCGCCACCGGCGGGTCGACCAACCACACGATGCACCTGGTCGCGATCGCCGCGGCCGCGGGCATCCAGCTGACCTGGGACGACTTCTCCGACCTGTCGGCCGTCGTGCCGCTGCTGGCCCGGGTCTACCCGAACGGCAGCGCCGACATCAACCACTTCCACGCCGCCGGCGGCATCCAGTTCCTGGTCGGCACGCTGCTCGACGCCGGGTTGCTGCACGAAGACGTGCACACGGTGGCCGGGTTCGGGCTGCACCGCTACCGCGCCGAGCCGATCCTGTCCGACGGTGAGCTGGTCTGGCGGGACGTGCCCACCCGCAGCCTCGACGAAGACGTGCTGCGCCCGGTGTGGCGCCCCTTCGCCGCCGACGGCGGGCTGCGGATGGTCGAGGGCAACCTCGGGCGCGCGGTGGTCAAGGTGTCCGCGGTGGCGCCCGAGCACCGGGTGGTCCAGGCGCCGGCGCGGGTGTTCACCACGCAGGAGGACTTCAAGGCCGCGTTCGACGCCGGCGAGCTGGACCGGGACGTCGTCGTCGTGCTCCGGCAGCAGGGCCCGCAGGCCAACGGCATGCCGGAACTGCACGGCCTGACACCGGCGCTGGGGGTGCTGATGGACCGCGGGTACGCCGTGGCGTTGCTCACCGACGGTCGCATGTCGGGCGCCTCGGGCAAGATCCCGGCGGCCATCCAGGTGACGCCGGAAGCGGCGGCGGGCGGCCTGATCGCCCGCGTCGCGGACGGCGACGTCATCCGGCTCGACGCGTCGGCGGGCTCGCTAGACGTGCTGGTCGGTGACGAAGAACTCGCCCGGCGTGAACTTGTGGACGCCCCTCCGTCCGAAGCATCCTGGACCGGCACCGGCCGAGAGTTGTTCGCCGCGTTGCGCCGTGCCGTCGGCCCCGCTGACCAGGGCGCTTCGGTGTTCGGCGGCTTGACGCCGGAACACTTCGGAACGCCCGCTTTCGCTACCCAGGAGGTTGGTCAGTGACCACCGGTCAGGACCTGCTCGAGCTGTCCCCCGTGATGCCCGTCGTGGTGATCGACGACGCCGACGACGCGGTGCCCACGGCCCGGGCCCTGCTCGCCGGCGGGATCGGGGTCATCGAACTGACCCTGCGCACCCCGGCGGCGTTGTCCGCGATCGAGCGCGTCGCCGCGGAGGTGCCGGACATCGTCATCGGCGCCGGCACGGTGACCTCGCCGGACCAGGCGAAGCAGGCCGCCGACGCGGGCGCGAAGTTCCTCGTGACGCCGGGCTGCACGGACGCCGTCGTCGACGCGTGCTTCGAGTCCGGGCTGCCGTTCCTGCCGGGCGCGAGCACGGTGTCCGAGGCGATGCGGCTGGCCGAGCGCGGGCTTTCGGCGTTGAAGTTCTTCCCGGCGGAGGCCTCCGGCGGTGTCGCGTACCTGAAGTCGATCGCGGGTCCGCTGCCGTCGCTGAAGTTCTGCCCCACCGGCGGGATCACGGTGGCCTCGGCGCCGTCCTACCTGGCGCTGCCGAACGTCGGCTGCATCGGCGGATCGTGGCTGACGGCCTCGCTCGATCCCGCCACGATCGAGAAGCTGGCCGCGGAGGCGGCCGCGCTGTAGCGGAAATCACCCCGCGTCATCGCCGTCCCCTAACGGCGGAATACGCGTCCGCATTCCGGGAGCACCGTTCCAGTGCGTTGGAACGGTGCTCCGAGCGGGTGTGGCGCCGGTCATGCATCCCGCTGAATGGCGCATTCGCCGCTCTGGTGCGTTATTTACCTGCCTGTTATCGTTTCTCTTCGCTATTTCCAGCGAGGAGAATCCGTGTCCCTGACCAGCGTGGTCACGCCCAGTCCTGCCCCCGAGACCGTCGCCGCCCTGGTCGGCGAACGCCTTTCGGTGTCCGCACTCCACCAGCTCGGCGGCACTCTCGGCGGTTATTCCTTCGTCAAGGTCGTGGTCGACCGCGAGCAGGAGAAGATCCACTTTCTGAACAACGCGTGCCATTCCTTTCACGCGATCTATATCGGCGAAGAGATCCTCGGTGTCGGCGAAGAACGCGTGCGCGCCGAGATCGACTCGTACAACGAGGCTTTCTACCACGCGCCGGACCGCCGGTTCCTCCTCGGCATTCTCGCGCTGCACCCGCA
Organism: Amycolatopsis sp. NPDC004772; assembly: GCF_053601215.1. NCBI lineage: Bacteria > Bacillati > Actinomycetota > Actinomycetes > Pseudonocardiales > Pseudonocardiaceae > Amycolatopsis > Amycolatopsis sp. NPDC004772. Next base: position 162,770 of record NZ_JBSGBK010000009.1, on the reverse strand, counting down.
GATGCTTTCGCTGGAGACGGTCGAGGTCGACACGATGCCGGCCGCGTTGATCCGCGAGTTCCACGCCTTCGTCGCGCAGTACGTCGACCCGGCGCTGCCGCTGCTGTTCAAGCCGGCCAACCAGCTGCAGGAGCGGATCGTCCGGGAGATCCCGGCGAGCGAGCTGCCGCGCGTCTTCGCGCACGAGCTGTTCTCCACGGCGCCGTTCGTGGCGCTGAACCCGGGCACGGCCGTCGGGCGGCTGCGCGCGTTCCGCAGCGAAGCCGAGTACCGGGCCGCGACGCTGGACTGGACCGACATCATCGTGATGGACCGCGTCCCCGACGACATCCCCCGGCTGGCGGGGATCGTCAACGCCCGGCACACGACGCCGTTGTCGCACACCAACGTCCTCGCCACCGGCTGGCAGATCCCGAACGCCGTCCAGCTCGGCGCCCTGGCCGAGATCGAGCGCCGCGGGCTCGACGGCCGGTGGGTCGAGTACACAGTGGACGCCCAGGCGCTGACCCTGCGCGAGGTCGACGAGCCGGCCGACGCGGCCCCGCCGTCCTGGTACGCCCAGCGCGTCACCCTGGAACAGCCGGAGGCCGACCACAGCGCGATCGTGAACCTGGCCCGGCTGCGCGCGGCCGACCGCCACCGCTACGGCACCAAGGCGGCCAACCTCGGCGAGCTGCACCACGTGCTGACGCACGGGTCCCAGCGGCTGCTCGGCTTCTACCAGGTGCCGCGGCCACCGCGGGACAGCCTGCTCCCCTATCTGGCGCGGCTGCTGGACGTCCCGCTCGACGCGGACCTCGGCGCCGCGGCCCGCCGGCTGCTCGACGAGCACGTCCGCGTCCCACGTGGCATCGCGCTGCCGTTCTCCCTGCAACGCCGGTTCCTGGAGTCGTCGCCGCGGATCCAGCAGGCCATCGGCAAGCTGAAGATGGCCCTGGAGCTGGACGCGCGGGAGATCGAGCCGCTGTGCGTCGAGCTGCAGGGCCTGATCCGGTCGGCACGCCTGCCGGGTGCGCTCGCCGGCGAGATCGACTCGGCACTGGTGTCGCACCTGGCCGGCGTGCGGGCGTTCGTCGTCCGGAGTTCGTCGAACGCGGAAGACCTCGCCGGGTTCTCGGCCGCCGGGATCTACGAGTCGCACAACCACGTCACGACGGCCGAGCGGATCTTTGCCAGCGTCAAGGAGGTGTGGGCGTCGCTGGTGTCGGTGCGCAGCGTCCGGCTGCGGCAGCAGGCCGGGATCTCCCTCGACGAGTGCTACATGGGCGTGGTGATCCAGGAGCAGGTCGCGGCGGACTTCGGCGGGGTGCTGGTGACGACGAACCCGATGAACCGAGCGGACTTCCGCACGGTGTACGTCAACGTCTCACCGCGCGTGACCGACGTCGTCGACGGATCGGCCCTCCCGATGCAGTACCTGTATTCGACGGTCGAGGGCGGCGGCCGCACGCTGTCCCTGGGCGACGCGCCGGCGGACCTCGACTCGCGGGCACACGACCAGCTCCAGCGGCTGGCGATCGCCGGCCGCCTGCTGCAGGGCCACTTCTCGCCCGACTACACGTTCGACGCACCGGTGGACATCGAGTGGCTCGCCGACGGCGAGCACCTCCACCTCGTGCAGCTGCGCCCCTATTCGGCTTGACCTCCCCGGGAGAAACGCGATCATGCTGGGCCTCCGTCTGCCCGCGAAACCCGACGTCCAGCGAGCCGTCCGGCTCACCTACGGGTTCCAGTTCTTCTTCGGCCTGCTCCTGTGGGTGCCGATCTTCTACTCGTACCAGAAGCTCGTCGGGCTCACTGACAGTGAGATCTTCGGCATCCAGAGCATCTACTACATCGTGTTCTGCCTGCTCGAGATCCCGACCGGGATGATCGCCGACCGCTTCGACTACCGCACGTCCCTGACGGCGGGCGCCGGCGTGCTGGTGGCGGCGAACCTGGTGCCGGTGTTCCTGGGCTCGTACGCGGGGTTCCTGGTGCACTTCGTCCTGATCGCCCTGGCCCGCTCGCTGGTGTCCGGCGCGCAGAGCGCGTATCTGTACGAGTACCTGCACGCCGCCGGCGCGGGGGAACACTACCTCCGCGTGGAGGGCGTCGGCCGCGCGTACAGCCTGGTCGGCAAGATCCTGTTCTGGCCGGTGATCGGCCTCCTGATGTCCTGGAGCCTCCCCTCCCCGTATTGGTTGACGGCGATCAACGCGGCCATCGCGCTCGCCTTCGCGGTCAAGCTCCCCCCGATCCCGGGAGGCCGCCGCGTGACCGGCAAGACGGCCTCGCTGGTGGCCGGAGTCGGCGGCGCGCTGTCGGCCCTGCGGTCGTCCCGCTGGCTGGTGCTGCTGATGGTGCAGGGCGTCGCGATGTTCACGTTGGTGCGCATCTGCCAGGTGAACCTGTTCCAGCCGATCCTGGAATCGAAGACGCTCTCGGTGAACTGGTACGGAGCGGTCCTGGCCGCGATGACGGTCTTCGAGGCCCTGGGTGCGGCCCGCCCCCATCGGCTCCGCCGCGCGATCGGCCCGGTGGGCACGGTCTTCACGCTGACGATCGTGATGGCGGTGTGCCTCGGGGTGATCGTGTTCGTCGGCTCCTTCCCGGCGGTGGTCCTGTTGTGCGTCTTCGCGGTGGCGACGGGCATCGCGTTCCCGGTCCAGAAGCAGCTGCTGAACGACTCCATCCCGGACTCCCGCTACCGGGCCACCCTCCTGTCCATGGAGTCCATTGTGGACAGGGCGGTGTGCGCCCTGGTGGCGGTGGCCCTGGGCGCGTACTTGGCAGCCGGGCAGCTGAACGAGTTCCTGGTCCTGACGGCCATCGTGACGTGCGTCGCGATGGGCTTGCTGGCGTTGCTGTTGCTGGCCGTGCGCAAGCACCGCTCCGACCGCCGCCGACCGGCCGTCGAGGCCATGGACAGCCACGCCTCCCTCGTACCGGACCGACCTGCCGTTGCCACGGCTCGAAACTCCGCGCAGTGAACTTGGATGCAGGAAGTCCACTCTGATTCTTCTTGTGGATGAGGATCGAATTATCCAGTAAATGACCAATTTCCGTCCACTTTGGATAACTGTGAAGTCTCGCCGCGAGGGCCGACCGAGTGAATGCCCTTGCAAGCCGTGGACTTGATCAGCTGAGCGTTGATATCGATCCGTAGATGACCGAGCAGCCGATCGGAGCAGACGAGCCGAGCTCATTCCCGACACGCAAGATGAGCCTGTACCGGATGTACCCGGCCGACTCGCTGCAGGAACTCGCCGCGCTGAAGATCCTCGATGACGCAGCGGAGAGGTTCACCCACCACGAGGTCCGGGTCGGTTCGACGCCGGGCTTGTTGATCTCGGGCGAGTCACCGGCGGAAGTGGTGGACTGGGTGCCAGCGATCACTTCGTTGACCGGGGTGAACCTCGGCTTCACCAGCACTACCGCATCCGCGGCTCTATTCCTCCGGATCGGCGACGTCAACTACGCACTGACTTTCGGACACGGGTGGCGATACCTGCGGGACAGCAAGCTCGACCGTGAGTTCGGCCTCGAGGTGGCAGTCCGGCTGCTCGATCCCGACGAGATCCGTCGCATCACGCGGTGGGCGCTCAGCGCCAAGGCGAGAGTTGACCAGAACATGGTCCCCGGCGGCCAGGGTCTCTGGGCCTTCGGTTTGAGAGAGCATGTCGAGCTGGTGCGTAAGCTCAGCGGCAAGGTGCACGGCGACATTACTGTCGACCTCGCATACGTCCGGCAGCGAGGCAACTACCGGAACTTCCGGCTCAACCTGGAGTGCGGTGACGGAGTTCAACTTCCCCTGGGCATCCAGGGGAAATCTTCGGAGTCGGACTTGCGACTTACTCGACTCGACCGTGGTCGATCTGCTGGCACAGCCGGATCGGAATCGATGACCTCCGCACGGGGATCGTGAGTCAGCCCGCCGCAGAGCAGCTCCGAGCACTACGCACAGCACGATCGAAGGCCTCGACGAAACCGGCAAATCACTCGGTGGAACGTTAGTGCGCTTCCCTGGATGGCTGCCGAGATCATCGACCCCGGGTGTCGCTACATCCTCCTCGACGGCGATTGGTACCGACTCGGCGACAAGTACCTCCAGCACGTGGATCGGATCGTCACCGAGGCCTTCGCGAACACTCCGGCATGGACACTTCCGGCTTGGAACATGGCTCCGCTCAACTCCGCCACCAACTCGGTGCACGAGCGGGACTACAACAGATATGTTCCAACCGTCGACGACAGGTTTCTGTGCCTTGATCGCAAACTGCTCAGAACGAGAGTCCATCCGCAGGGGTTCGAAACCTGTGATCTGCTCGGCCCCGGCAACGTTCTCGTCCATGTGAAGAAGGTCAGCAGCGAGACCGGCTCGTCAGTCCTCAGTCACCTTTTCGCGCAAGGCTTGGTGGCCGTCGAGAGTCTCAACGATCCGGCCACCTGGACCGAGTTCATCGAATTGGTCCGGAACCAGGACCCGGCCAGAGCCGAAACCCTCGGCTCCAGGCCCGAAGGTTTGGTGTACGCGATCCATCGATCCGATAAGCCACTTCTACCGAGCTCCCTCTTCACCTTCGCACGGTCAGCCCTGGTCTCCGCTGCGATCTCACTGACCTCCGCCAATATCCCGTTGCAGATCAGTGTGATCCCTTAGGGTCAGATTTTCCGGTTCGATCGACAAGCATGTCGGGCGCCGTTACCGCCGCCGCGGCTGCCGGTGGAAGTAGACCGTGACGTGCGTCGCGATGGGCTTGCTGGCCTTGCTGTTGCTGGCCGTGCGCAAGCACCGCTCGGACCGCCGGGTGCCGACGGCCCGCCGTCCCGGCCAGGCCGGCACGAGCCTCCCGACGGCCGCCCCGGAACTCCGCGTGCAGCACCGAGTGGGAGAACTCCGCCGCTGACCCACGGCCCCGGGCACCCGCCCGGAGCCCGAACCCGTCAGTCGATGACGGCGTCGTCGAGCAGGGTGGACTCCGCGCCGTACTCGCGGAGTTCCTCCCTGATCACGGTGTAGGCCAGGCCCTGCGGGTAGCCCTTGCGCGCGAGGAAGCCGAGCAGCCGCCGCAGGGCGGTCTGTTCGTCGACGTTGCCGAGCGAGCCGAGGCGCTTGCGGACCAGTTCCCTGGCCATCTGCTCCTCGGACTCGCGATCGACCTCGCCCGCCGCCTGCGCGGCGACCTCACCGTCGACGCCCTTGCGCCGCAGCTCGGCCACCAGCGCGGTGCGGGACAGCCCCTGGTTCGCGTGCCGGGACTTCACCCACAGCTGGGCGAACTCCTCGTCGTTGACCAGCCCGGCCCGGTCGAGCTTGCCGAGCAGGGTTTCGCTGGTTTCCTCGTCGAATCCCTTGCGCTGCAACGCCTGCCGCAGCTCTTCCTGAGTCCGCGGCCGAGCGGCCAGGAGATCGAAGCAGATCTCCTTGGCCTTCTTGTACCGCTCCTCGGGAGCGAGCTCGGCCGGCGGCACCTTCGGCGCCCTGGCCACCTCGATCACTCCTCGTTCTCACGGCCCCAGCAGACACGTCACCGAGGCCGGACGTCACCACCCGGCGCAACTCCGGGGGACACGGCGAAGGGACAAGGGCGAGCGCACACTCACCCCGCCGCTCCCCTCCGATCAGAAGTCGACCGGCGCCGGGACCGCGTCGACGGCGGCCGCGTCGACCTGCGGGCCGATGCCGAGCTTCTCCTTGATCCGCTTCTCGATCTCGTTGGCGATGTCCGGGTTGTCGCGCAGGAACCGGCGCGCGTTCTCCTTGCCCTGGCCGAGCTGGTCGCCCTCGTAGGTGTACCAGGCACCGGACTTGCGCACGATGGCCTGGTCGACACCCATGTCGATGAGCGAGCCCTCGCGGGAGATGCCCTGGCCGTACAGGATGTCGAACTCGGCCTGCTTGAAGGGCGGCGCCACCTTGTTCTTGACGACCTTGACGCGGGTCCGGTTGCCGACCGCCTCGCCGGCGTCCTTCATTGTCTCGATGCGGCGCACGTCCAGGCGGACCGACGCGTAGAACTTCAGCGCCTTGCCACCGGTGGTCGTCTCCGGGGAGCCGAACATGACGCCGACCTTCTCGCGGAGCTGGTTGATGAAGATCGCCGTCGTGCCCGAGTTGGACAGCGCACCGGTGATCTTCCGCAGCGCCTGGCTCATCAGGCGGGCCTGCAGACCGACGTGCGAGTCACCCATCTCGCCCTCGATTTCCGCGCGCGGCACGAGCGCGGCCACGGAGTCGATGACCAGGATGTCGAGCGCCCCGGAGCGGATCAGCATGTCCGCGATCTCGAGGGCCTGCTCACCGGTGTCCGGCTGGGAGACGAGCAGCGCGTCGGTGTCGACGCCGAGGTTCTTCGCGTACTCCGGGTCGAGCGCGTGCTCCGCGTCGATGAAGGCCGCGATGCCGCCGGCGCGCTGCGCGTTCGCCACCGCGTGCAGGGCGACCGTCGTCTTACCGGAGGACTCCGGGCCGTAGATCTCGACGACGCGGCCGCGGGGGAGCCCGCCGATGCCGAGTGCGACGTCGAGGGCGATCGAGCCGGTGGGGATCACGGCGATGGGCGGCCGGGTGTCCTCGCCGAGGCGCATCACCGAGCCCTTGCCGTACTGCTTGTCGATCTGCGCGAGCGCGAGCTCGAGCGCCTTGTCCTTGTCGGGTGCTGCAGGCATGGAAGTCCACCTCGCTGGTCGAAGCCCCGTGTCCCGGGGTCTGTGTCGGTTCTTCAGCTGTCCGGTCCGACGCTAGCGGCGGGGACCGACAATTCCAGGCGCGGCGCCCAATCTGTGGATCGCTGGACCCGATGTGGACAACACCTTAGACGAACACCTGTTCGAGGTCGGCAGCGACACACCCTTGCACTAGGATTTTCGCCCACCCGGGTCGACCCTGGCCCGGAAACCCCAGGTCAGCGCCGTTCGACCGGGACGTCGAAGGCGTCGCAGACCTCGCGCCAGATCTCCTTGGCGGGGATTCCCGCGGTCAGCGCCTGGTCGACGGTGCGCCCGCCGAGCCCGCTCAGGACGTGGTCCCTGGCCAGCACCTGGGCCCGCCCGGGACCGAACTCCTCGGCCATCAGCCGCCGGAAAACCGTGATCCGCATCGGCCCCACTCTAACCGGCGGGCCCGGCCGGCTACTGCCCCGGCTGGACGCTCGCCTCGAAGTAGTCCGCCAGCGTGCCGGGCGTGGTCGCGGCCGCCTGGTCATTGGTGTTCAGCTGGTAGATGAACCCGGCCAGCGGCCGGTCCGCCACCGTGAACACGAGCACCGCCGACGTCTTCCCCGCGGCCGACGAGTAGTGCCCCTTGAGCCCGTTGCCACCCCAGTCGGCCTCGGTGCGGTCGCCGCCCGCGGAGGCGAGCAGCCCGTCGGTGTACTGCTTGAGCGCGTCGGCGCTGTCACCGTGGACGTAGGTGACCTGCGTGCCCGCCCGGCCCGGCGCGGAGCAGGTGGAGGAGGCGCCCAGGCGCTGCGCCGGCGCCGCCGGGCCGTTGCCCATGCCCGGCTTGCAGTCGCCGGTGTCGGCGATCTTCCCGGCGAGCTGGCGCAGGCATCCGGTGAAGCCCTTGTCGTCCTCCTGCCCCGGCGTCTTGCACTGGTCCGCGGTGTAGGTCGGCACCGAGGACGACGACGTGAGGAAGAACGTCACCCCGGCCGCCAGCACCACGACGACCGCGGCCGCGATCCCGATCAGCAGCTTCTTCTTCCCGCGAGGCTCGGCCTTCTCGGGCGCGGGCGCGTACGCCGGGAAATTCGACGGCACCGGCTGCGGGCCGCTCGGCGGGAAGTTCGACGGCGCATAGCCCGGGTACTGCGGAGGCGGCGGCGCGTACTGCGGGCGGTGCGGCGGCGCACCCGCGGCCACCGCTCCTTCGACGTTCTGGGTGCGCACGGACAGCCCGTCGCGGGCCACGTGCTGCGCGCCGAGCGCGACCGCGGTCTCCGGCTGGTCGAGGCTGCCCGGCACGACGCCGAGCTTCTCCGCGATCATCGTGCCGACCAGCGGCAGCCGGCTCGACCCGCCGACGAGGTAGATGCCGGCCAGCCGGTCCGGGGTCAGCCCCGACGACCGCAACGTCCGCGACAGCAGTTCGACGCTGCGCAGCATCGCCGGCCGGACCAGGCCTTCCAGCTCGCCGCGCGTGACGAGGACGTCCTTGAACGGCTCGGGCATCGGCACCTCGGTCTGCGGGTGCCGCGACAACGCCTCCTTGGCCGCCTTGACGTCCTCCTGCAACGCGCGCCGGGTGCGCCGGTCCCCGGTCGATTCCGGCCGCAGGAGCCGCTGCCAGCGCTGCGGGTCGGAGTGCGACACCTCGCGCCCGACGTGCACCATCAGCGCCTGGTCGACGTCGAGGCCGCCCAGGTCGGGCAGGCCGTCCTCGGCGAGCACGGTGAACCCGTTCTGGGTGGCACCGACGACCGCGACGTCGAAGGTGCCCGCGCCGAGGTCGTACACGGCGAGCGCCTGCCCGGGCGCGAGCGACTTGCCGGGGAACGACGCGAAGTGCGCCGCGGCGGCGACCGGCTCGGGCACCAGCAGGATGTTCGGGCCCATCCCGGCGAGCCGGGCGGCGGACATCAGCACGTTCCGGCGCGTCTGCCCCCACTGCGCGGGGTGGGTCAGCCGGACCTCGTCGGGCTGCTCGCCGCCGAGCTGGCGGGAGGTTTCTTCGAGCACGCGGCGCAGGATGGCGGCCAGCGCGTCGGTCACCGGGACGACGTCGGTGCCGAGCAGCAGGGTCTGCTCGTCGATGCGGCGCTTGGGGTTCGGTTCGAAGCGCGTCGGGTCGAGGCGGGCGCGCCGCTCGGCGTCGCGGCCGACCATGATCGTGCCCTCTTCGGTGGCGAACACCGCCGACGGCATGTTGGCCGAGCCGTCCACTTCAACGACCCGGGGCGGCCTGCCGTGCGCCGACAGCACGGCGACGGTGTTGGACGTCCCGAGGTCCACCGACAGGATCCGCACAGCACTCCCCTTCGCGAAAACACGCCACGACGGCGCCCGCGTGATGCTGCCATGTGCGCGGTCACCGTGCGTGCGGACCCGGCAAAGTCACTGCTCCTTGACGCGGGCGGCGATCAAGGTGCACGATAGTTGCGCAGTTCGATCAACTCGACTGCTCGAAATGCGCAACAAGGGAGGGTCCGATGCCGGAAAGCGGGATCGACGCGCTGATGGGTGCACTTGGGTACCCGGCACGTCCCGCCGCCACACGCGGTGCGGGCGGCCATCGACCTCGTCGGGCCGGTCGAACTCACAGGGAAACGCGCGGACACGACGCTGAGCGGCAACGTCGGCGCGGAGCCCGAAGCCGTCCTGGCCTCGGCGCCCGAAGCGCGGGCCCGGCCCGGCCGCCGCCGCGCGCGAACTCCTGGCCGCCGGCCACCGTGTGGTGGGCATGCGAGCACGCGCACCCGGAACACCGGTCGCCCCGGCTCCCGCCCGCCCTCAGGGGGACACCCGGCTGGTACTCGGCGCGCATCGGATCGGCGGGCTCCACGCCACCTGCGGCGACATCGCCGTCGAGGTCACCAAGGCGCTCGGGGCCGAAGTCCTGCCCTTCGCGATCGCCGGACGGCTGTCCGGCGGCGGGCTGATCGGCTGGCGCGGTCGCCTGCCCGAAACACCTCAACCACGTCCTGGCCACCGGAAGGAACAACCTGTGAGCGACCTGCCCGTTCTCGCCGTCACCCTCGGCGACCCCGTCGGCATCGGCCCGGAGATCACCCTCAAGACCCTCGCCGAGCCCGAAGCCCTCCAGCTGGCGCGCGGGGTGGCGGTGGGCGACGCGATCGTCCTGGAACGCCTGGTCCGGCACCTGGGCCTGCACCTGGAGATCAACCCGATCGCCACGGTCGCCGACGCGCGCTTCACCACCGGCGTGATCGACGTGCTCAACCTCGGCGTCGTCACCGAAGACCTGCCGTGGGGCGAGGTGAACGCGACCGCGGGTGCGGCGGCGGTCGGGGCGATCGAAGTCGCCACCCGGCTCGCGCTGGCGGGCGAAGTCGACGCGGTGGTGACCGCGCCGATCAACAAGGAGGCCATCTGGGCGGCGGGCTCGCAGCACCTCGGGCACACCGAGATGCTCGGCGAGCTGACCGGGTCGACCCGGTTCAACACGATGTTCTGGGTGTCCGGGCTGAAGATCTTCTTCGCCACCCGGCACCTTTCCCTCCGCGAGGCGATCAACCAGATCACCCGCGAGAACATCGAGTACGCGATCCGGGAGGCGTACACCGCGCTGGAAGTCTTCGGCACGGAGAAACCGAGACTGGCCGTGGCGGCGTTGAACCCGCACGGCGGGGAAAACGGCAAGTTCGGCGACGAAGAGATCGTCGCGATCGCCCCGGCGGTCGCCGCCGCGCGGGTGGCCGGGCTCGACGTGGTCGGCCCGATCCCCGCGGATTCCGTGTTCCACCAAGGGATCCAGGGCCGGTTCGACGGCGTGCTCTCGCTCTACCACGACCAGGGGCACATCGCGTCGAAGACGTACGACTTCGACGGCACGGTGTCGGTGACGGTCGGCCTGCCGATCCTGCGCACCTCGGTCGACCACGGCACCGCGTTCGACATCGCCGGCACCGGCCGGGCGTCGCACGGCACCATGCGGGCGGCGTTCAAGGCCGCGGCCACCCTGGCGCCCTACGCGCGGAAGCTGCCCGTCATCTACCCGCCGAGCCTCCGGTGATCCCCCGCAAGCGCTGGGCGTACGTCATCCCGGTCGCGGTGGTCATGTACATGCTGGCCTACCTCGACCGCACGAACGTCGCGGTGATCCTCCCCTACATCGGCGACGACTTCCCGTTGTCCGCCAGCGCGAAGGGGCTGGCGAGCGGCATCTTCTTCGTCGGCTACCTCGTGCTGCAGATCCCGGCGGCGGTGCTGGCGGCGAAGTGGAGCGCCCGCAAGACCGTGGTGCTGCTGATGATCGCGTGGGCGGTCGCGGCGGTGTTGTGCGGCCTGGTGCGGAACGAAACGCAGCTGCACCTGGCCCGGCTGCTGCTCGGGCTGTTCGAGGGCGGTGTGTGGCCGGCCGTGCTGATCCTGCTGGCGTCCTGGTTCCCGCAGGCGGAGCGGGCGCGGGCGAACGCGCTGTGGATGACGTGCCTGCCGATTTCGGCCATCCTCATGTCGCCGCTGTCCGGGTTCATGCTCGACCACATGTCCTGGCGCTGGGTGTTCGTCCTGCAGGGGCTGCCGCCGCTGGTGTGGGCGGTCGTCTGGTGGTTCGCGGTGGCCGACCGGCCGGCGCAGGCCCGGTGGATCTCGGCGGCGGAACGCGAATACCTCGAAACCACCTTGAAGACCGAAGAAGACGCGAAGCCGGCGTTCGCCAAGCAGGGCTACCGGCAGGCGCTGGCGAACCGCCAGGTGCTGTTGCTGGTCGGCGTCTACTTCTTCTGGATCACCGGCTTCTACGGCTTCTCCCTGTGGCTGCCATCGGTGGTGAAGACCATGACGGGCGGCTCGGCCACCGCGGTCGGCTTCCTGTCGGCTGCGCCGTACGTGCTGGCGCTGGCCGGGATGGTCGCCTGCGCGCACTGGTCCGACCGCACCGGCAACCGGCGGCTCGCGGTCACCGTCCCGCTGCTCGTCGCGATCGCCGGGTTGCTGCTGGGCAACCTCGTGCACTGGCCGGCGGCCGTGCAGCTGGTCCTGCTCTGCGTCGTCGCGACCGGCGTCTACATGCCGTACGGGCCGTTCTGGGCCATCCCCAGCCGGGTCCTGGGCATCGAGGTCGTCGCCGTGGCGATGGGCCTGATCAACGCGCTGGGCAACCTCGGCGGGTTCGCCGGGCCCTACTTGGTCGGCTGGCTCACCGATGTCACCGGCACGGCGACCACCGGGTTCGTCGTCCTGGCCGCGTTCCTCGCCGTGGCCGCCGGCCTGGCGTTCTTCGGGCTGAAGCCCGCGACTGTGGAAGAGTCGGCGCATGTCCCAGCCGCGACCAGGCACCCGTGACCGGCGCGCGCTGCTGCTGGAAGCCGTCCGTGACGGCGCCGGCGGCATCGCGGAGCTGGCCGAAGAGTTCGGCGTCTCCGAGTCGACGATCCGCCGCGACCTCGCCTCGCTCGCCGGTGCCGGGCACGTCGTCCGCACCTACGGCGGCGCGCTCGACACCGAACGCAGCCCCCGAGAGAAGGACCGGGAGCACGCGGCCGCCAAGGAGGCGATCGCCCGGGAGGCCGCCGCGCTCGTCCAGGACGGCGAGGTCGTGCTGCTCGACGCCGGCACGACCACCGGCAGGCTCGCCCGCCACCTCGCCCACCGCGAGGGGCTGACCGTGGTGACCAACGGCGTCACCGCGATCCGCGAGCTCGCGGGCTTCCCCGGGATCGACCTCATCGTCCTCGGCGGCCGGCTGCGGCACCCCAGCGAAGCGATCCTCGGCGAGAGCGTGCTCGCGCAACTGCGGCACATCTCATCCGATCGGGTGTTCCTGGGCGCGGACGGCGTGGTCGCCGATCGGGGGCTGTGCTGCCCGTCACTGGAGCAGTCGGTGGTCAAGCACGCGATGCTCCACGCGGGCGGCGAAGCCTACGTGCTGGCCGACCACTCCAAGCTGGACCAGGCCCCTTTTTCCTACTGGGCCCCCCTGGACCGCGAGTACCGGCTGATCACCGACGAGCCGAAGGTCGACGTCACGTTCCCGCAGTTCGCCCACAGCGTGATCCTGGCGAGCGGGCCGGAAACTGTCGGTGGTGCCGCGCATCATGAATGACGTGGCTACCGATGTGCTCGACCTCTTCTCCCCCGCGACCCGGGACTGGTTCGCGGGGGCCTTCGCCGCGCCCACCGCGGCGCAGGAAGGGGCCTGGCGGGCCGCGCACGCGGGTGAGCACGCCCTCGTCGTCGCGCCGACCGGGTCCGGCAAGACGCTGTCCGCGTTCCTCTGGGCGCTGGACAGGCTCTCGGTGGAGCCGCGGCCGGCCGAAGCCACCAAGCGCTGCCGGATCCTCTACGTCTCGCCGCTGAAGGCCCTCGCGGTCGACGTCCAGCGGAACCTGCGGGCCCCGCTCGCCGGCATCTCGCAGGCCAGCCGCCGGCTCGGGCTGCCGGTGCCCGGCATCGAGGTCGGCATGCGCACCGGCGACACCACCGCCGCCGAGCGCCGCACGTTCGCCAAGACACCGCCCGACGTACTGGTCACCACACCGGAGTCGCTGTTCCTCATCCTCACGTCGTCGGCGCGGGAGTCGCTGCGCGGCGTCGAGACCGTGATCGTCGACGAGGTGCACGCGGTCGCCGGCGGCAAGCGCGGCGCGCACCTGGCGCTCTCGCTGGAGCGGCTGGACGCGCTGCTCCCGAAGCCGGCGCAGCGGATCGGCCTGTCGGCGACGGTCCGCCCGATCGACGAAGTGAGCGCGTTCCTGGCCGGCGGCCGTCCGGTGCGCGTGGTCCAGCCGAAGCTGGCGAAGACCATCGAGGTCCGCGTCGAGGTCCCGGTCGAGGACATGAGCAACCTCGACGCGCCTCGCAGCGGCCCGGCCCCGAGCCCGCTCGACGCGCTGGAATCCCTGGAGTCGCTGACCGAGGCCTTCCCACCCGGGGACATCGCGCCGGGTGGGCTGGGCACCCTCGAAGAGATGGCCGGCAACCCCGTCCAGCGGCCGTCGATCTGGCCGGCGGTCGAGGAGCGGGTGCTGAGCCTGATCCGCGCGCACCGCTCGACCATCGTCTTCGCCAACTCGCGCCGGCTCACCGAGCGGCTCACCGCCCGGCTGAACGAACTGGCCGCCGAGCAGACCGAGCTCACCCCGGCCGACACGGTCCCCGCGGAGGCCATCGCGCAGTCCGGTGTGAGCACCGGGGCACCGCCGGTGATCGCCCGGGCCCACCACGGATCGATGTCGCGGGAACAGCGCACGCACGTCGAGGAGTCGCTGAAGTCCGGGCAGCTGCCGTGCGTGGTGGCGACTTCGTCACTGGAACTGGGCATCGACATGGGCGCCGTCGACCTGGTGGTACAGATCGAGGCACCGCCGACGGTGGCGTCCGGCCTGCAGCGCGTCGGCCGCGCCGGGCACCAGGTCGGCGCGGTGTCGTCCGGGGTGATGTTCCCGAAGTTCCGCGGGGACCTCGTCTCCTGCGCGGTCGTCGCGGAGCGGATGGCGACCGGGGCGATCGAGGCGGTCCGCTACCCCCGCAACCCCCTGGACGTCCTGGCGCAGCACGTCGTCGCCATGGTGGCGCTGGAGCCGTGGACGGTGCCGGACCTGGCCTCGCTGGTCCGGCGGGCGGCTCCCTTCGCGGCGCTGCCGGACGACGCCCTGCACGCGGTGCTCGACATGCTGGCCGGCCGTTACCCGAGCGAGGAGTTCGGCGAGCTGCGGGCGCGGATCACCTGGGATCGCATCGGCGGCGAGCTGCGCGGGCGGCCCGGCGCGCAGCGGCTGGCCGTCACGTCGGGCGGCACCATCCCCGACCGCGGCCTGTTCACCGTCATGACGCCGGGAGCGGACGACAAGCCGGGTTCGCGCGTCGGCGAGTTCGACGAAGAGATGGTGTACGAGTCGCGCGTCGGCGACACCATCCTGCTCGGCACGTCGTCGTGGCGGATCACCGACATCACGCACGATCGCGTCATCGTGGTCCCGGCGCCGGGTGAACCGGCGCGGATGCCGTTCTGGAAGGGCGACGCGCCAGGGCGCCCACTGGAATTGGGCCGCGCGCTCGGGAAGTTCGTCCGCGAATTGTCCACTTCGGACGATGTGAAGGCGCGCGAGCGAGCCGAGGCGGCAGGCCTGGACCAGCGGGCGTGCGACAACCTGCTCGCCTACCTGACCGAGCAGAAGGCGGCCACCCGGCACGTCCCGAACGACCGGACGATCCTGCTGGAGCGCTACCGCGACGAACTCGGCGACTGGCGGATCGTCGTGCACTCGCCGTTCGGCGCGCAGGTGAACGCACCGTGGGCCCTCGCGATCGCCGCGCGGTTGCGGGAAAACCGCGGGGTGGACGCGCAGGTGGCGCACTCCGACGACGGCATCGTCCTGCGGCTGCCGGATGCCCTGGACGCCGATGGCGGCGAAGTCACCATCGGCGCGGACGACGTGCTGCTCGACCCCGAGGAGGTCGAGCAGCTGATCGTCGCCGAAGTCGGCGGCTCGGCCGTGTTCGCGGCACGGTTCCGGGAGTGCGCGGCCCGGTCGCTGCTGCTGCCCCGCCGGGATCCGCGGCGGCGGACTCCGCTGTGGCAGCAACGGCAACGCGCGTCCCAGCTGCTCTCGGTCGCGGCGAAGTACGAGCGGTTCCCGGTCGTGCTCGAGGCCATGCGGGAGGTCTTGCAGGACGTCTACGACGTCAGCGGCCTGCGTGAGCTGATGGCCGACGTCCGGGCCCGCAAGGTCCGGCTGGTGGAGGTGGAGACGCCGGCCGCGTCGCCGTTCGCGCGCAGCCTGCTCTTCGGCTACATCGGGATGTTCCTGTACGAGACCGACGCACCGCTGGCCGAGCGGCGGGCAGCGGCGCTGTCGCTGGATTCGGCGCTGCTGGCCGAACTCCTGGGCACCGAGGCGATCCGCGAGCTGCTGGATCCCGAAGCCGTCGCCGAAGTGCAACGGTCGCTGCAGCGGCTCGACCCGGACAGGCACGCCCGCTCGGCCGAGGACGCTGCCGACCTGCTGCGGTTCCTCGGCGACCTGACCGTCGAGGAGGCCGCGGAACGCGGGATCCAGGCCGAGTGGCTCACCGAGCTGGAAGCGGCCCGGCGGGCGATCCGGGTGCGGATCGGCGGCGCGGAACGGTTCCTGGCGATCGAGGACGCCGGCCGGGTACGTGACGCGCTGGGCACCGCGCTGCCGGTGGGCGTGCCCGAGGCGTTCACCGAACCGGTGGCGGACCCGCTCGGGGACCTGCTGTCGCGCTACGCCCGCGGCCGGGGCCCGTTCGCGGCGGCGGACGCGGCCGCGCGGTTCGGGCTCGGCACCGCGGTCGTCACCGGCGTGCTCGACCGGATGACCGGGGAAGGCCGCCTGGTCCGCGGCGAGCTGAGCCCGGTCGGCCATCCGGAAACCCACGGCGTCGGGGTCGAGTACTGCGACGCGGCGGTGCTGCGCCGGCTTCGGCGGGCGTCGCTGGCGAAGCTGCGCGCCGAAGTCGAGCCGGTCGAGCCGGCGGCGCTGGGCCGGTTCCTGCCCGCGTGGCACGGGTTCGGCGGCCGCGTCCGGGCGGCCCCGACGGCGGACGACGTGCTGTCGGTGGTCGAGCAGCTCGCCGGGGCACCGTTGCCGGCGAGCGCGGTGGAGTCGCTGATCCTGCCCGGACGGCTGCCGGGCTACTCCCCCGCCCTGCTGGACGAGCTGACAACGGCGGGCGAAGTGACGTGGGCGGGTTGCGGCGCCCTGTCCGGCGGCGACGGCTGGATCGCCCTGGCCCCGACCGACGTGGCCGACCTGCTGCTGCCCGAAGTAGTCGAGGACATTCCGACCGGCCCGCTGCACGACGCGATCGTGTCCACATTGGAGGGTGGTGCGCTGTTCTTCCGCCAGCTGGTGGACCGCGCGACGGTCCTGGTGGACAAGGCCCCCAACGACGCGGAAGTCGTGGCGGCGCTGTGGGACCTGGTCTGGGCCGGGCTGGTCACGGGCGACACCCTCGGCCCACTGCGGGCGCAGGTCGCCGGGCACGGCGCCCACAAGCCCCGTCGCCAGGCTCCCCGCGGCCGCTACGCGCGGCTGCGGGCAGGCCGACCCCAGATGCCATCGCGGTCCGGCCCGCCGACGGTCGCAGGGCGCTGGGCACTGACCCCACCCCGCGAGACCGACGCAACCCGCCGGGCGCACGCGAGGACGGAGGCGTTCTTGGAGCGCCACGGCGTCCTGACCCGCGGCGCGCTGGACACCGAACGCGTCACGGGCGGGTTCTCCGGGATCTACAAGGTCCTGCGCGGCATGGAGGACACAGGCCAGGTGATCCGCGGGTACGTGGTGGAGGGCCTCGGCGCGGCCCAGTTCGCGGCCAAGGGCGCGGTCGACCGCCTGCGCGCCCTGTCCGGCCCAGGCCGCCCGGCCCCGGGCCGCCCAGTGGTCCTGGCGGCGGCGGACCCGGCCCAACCGTACGGCGCAGCCCTCCCCTGGCCGGCAGCAACGGGCGACACGAAGCACCGCCCCGCCCGCAAGGCAGGCGCACTGGCAGTCCTGGTCGACGGAGTCCCGGCCCTGTACGTGGAGAGAGGAGGCCGATCCCTGCTGAGTTTCACGGAGGAGCGCCAGCCGCTGGCAGAGGCGGCCCAGGCATTGTCGGCAGCGGTCCGCGAAGGCTGGCTGGGCCAGCTGTCGGTCCAACGCGCAGACGGCGAGCAAGCCCTGACCTCAGAGCTGGCGGAGGTGTTGCAGGAGGCAGGCTTCCGAGCCACGCCCTCAGGCCTGCGCCTACGCGCCTGAGACCGGAGCGGACCGGCCGAGCAGCCCACACCGAAACCGGTCGGGGCGGATCAAGCCGGTGCGGGGACCAGGCGAAGCGCTCAGCCGCAAGCCGGAATCGCCTGCCTGGCCCGCCGCGACTTGCCGTGCTCGTTCCACCGAACCCGGTCGGCCCGCCCCACCGCGATCTCCGCCCCCGACCCCAGGCAGCGCAGACCCAAGCTGTCCCCAGGCGAGGCCGGTTGGCGATTCCCGCGCGATCGGCTTCCTCGCTGCCCTAAGCTGCCAGTCCGACACGCACGAAGGATGTTCTGCTCATGGCGATGCGCGAACTGCGCTATTTCGGCGACCCGATCCTCAAGTCCGTCTGCGATCCGGTCACCGTGTTCGACGAGAAGCTCGAGGCGCTCGTGCGGGACCTGGTCGACTCCGTCAAGCCCGCCGGGCGCGCGGGGCTGGCCGCGCCGCAGATCGGAGTGGGGCTTCGCGTCTTCAGCTACGACGTCGCCGGGCTGACCGGGTACGTCATCAACCCCGAGATCGTCGAACTGTCCGAAGAGACACACGAGATCGACGAAGGCTGCCTGTCCGTGCCGGAACTGTGGTTCCCCACCCAGCGCGCGAAACACGCGAAGGTGCGCGGCGTCGACGTCCACAACGAGCCCATCGAGGTCGAAGGCGAAGACGTGCTGGCCCAATGCCTGCAACACGAAACCGACCACCTCGACGGCGTCCTCTACCTCGACCGGCTCACCGCCGAGCGCAAGAAGTCCGCCCTGCGCGAGGCGCGCGGCAAAGACTGGTTCTGGAAGCGCTGACGGCTCAGGCCGGCAGGAACAGCCTCAGCCGGGCGCCGTCGTCGATGCTGCGTTCCGTGCGCAGGCCTGCCCGGGCCGCCGTGCGGGGCAGGATGTCGTCGCCCGCCAAGCACTCCGCGGACAGCTCCGTGATGCCCTGGGCCTCCGCCAGCACCGCGAGCCGCGCCAGGAGGGCCGTTCCGATTCCCTGCTGCTGCCAGTCGTCCTCCACCAACAGGGAGATCTCCGCGCCGCCGGTGAGTGTCGGGATGAGCTGGGCCAGGCCGATCACCTCGCGGCCGAACACGGCCAGCACGCTCGTGCCGCGCGGCGGCACCAGCAGCCGGTGGAGGCGGCGGCGCGGGACCGTCCGCACCCCTGTGTGGTAGCGGCGGAACAGGGTCGCCATCGAGCAGCGGCGGTGCAGTTCGGCCACCGCGTCGGCGTCGCCGGGGACGCCCTTGCGCAGGACGATCGCCGCGCCGTCCGGGCGGTCGAGGACCACCGGGCCGGCCGCGTTCCGGGCCGCTGCCGCGAGCAGTGTCACCAGCGCTTCGGCGCGGGTCAGCTCCAGCTGCACGAACGGCGCCCACTGGCGGCGCGCCACCAGCGCGCCTCCGTCGGTCAGCGCGAACACCGCCCGGTGCCCGCTCTCCGTGCGCGCCGGGTTCGCCTCGACGGCGGGGACGAGTGTGACGACGTCCGCGGCCAGCACGTCCTTCAGCACCTCCACCAGGCGCGCCGGGTCGTCGATCGCGCGGCGGGCCGCGAGCAGCGTCGACGCCGACGGGTCGACGAGCTCGTGGACGTCGGCGTCGATGATCGCCGTGCACTCGCAGCCCTCGGCGCGGATGGCGTCGACCAGGTGCCGCCGGGGCAGGCCGGTCGCCGGGCGCAGCACGATCTCGTCGAGCACTCCGCCCGGCACCGGCAGCACAGACAGCCCGAGGATGTTGCACTCGAGGTCGGCGAGCCGGATGGCGATGCGGGCGAGGGTGCCCGGGTGGTCGTGCATCCGGATCCGCACCCGCCACGCCGACGGCGCCGCCGGCTCCTCGGCGACGGCCGTCCGGCCCGGCTGGGGCAACGCTTCGGAAGTCTCCATGCCCCCACGGTCCCCCGGGGTTGTTGCCGCTCCAGGACGCCGGTGTTTCGCGCAGATCAGCGTTCGACGCGGCCCGGCAACGCCGCCGAAACACTCAGCCAGGACCGCAGCTCGATGGCCAGCGCGACCGGGGCGTCCGGCTGGACGAGGTGCCCGGCGCCGGCGACCGGGGCGACCACGGCGTGCCGTGGCAGAACACCACCGCGGGCCCCGATCCGGCGCGATCCCAGGCGATCCGGCGCCCCTGCCAGTCGAAGAACTCCATGATCCGCAAGCTAGGTCAGCGCGGGGTGAGCACGCAGAACTCGTTGCCCTCCGGATCGGTCAGCACCCGCCACGGCAGCGCGGGACCGCCCAGGTCCGCCGGCGCCGCACCGGCCGCGATGACCTGCGTCACCGCCGCGGCGTGATCAGCTTCCGCCGGGGGCGCGACGTCCAGGTGCACGCG
Source organism: Amycolatopsis sp. NPDC004772 (assembly GCF_053601215.1). NCBI lineage: Bacteria > Bacillati > Actinomycetota > Actinomycetes > Pseudonocardiales > Pseudonocardiaceae > Amycolatopsis > Amycolatopsis sp. NPDC004772. The sequence continues at coordinate 143,069 of NZ_JBSGBK010000009.1, read as the reverse complement.
GTTCTTGCCCCTCTTGACGTCGTCGTTGCGCAGGAACTCCAGCCACGGCCCCCGGCCGGACGGCGCGCGCAGCCCCACCAGGACGTCACCTTCGCGGGCCTGGATCGGGCGGCCGGTGATCCCCGCCCAGAAGCCCGCCAGCAGCTCCGGGTCGTGGGCGTCGACCAGGATCGACGCCACCGCGCCGGTGTCCGCGTACCGCTCGCGGGGTTCGAGGACGCAGAACTCGTTGCCTTCCGGGTCCGCGAGCACCACCCAGGGCACGTCGCCCTGCCCGAGGTCGACCCGGCGGCCACCCAGCTCCAGGGCGCGCGCCACCAGCTCGGCCTGGTGCTCCGGGGTCGTGCTCGCCAGATCCAGGTGGATGCGGTTCTTGACCTCCTTGGGTTCGGGGACCGGCACGAAGACGAGGTCCAGGTCCCAGCCGTCGCTTTCCGGGGCCCGGACGTCGACCTCGCCGGGCTCCTCGACGGCGACGTGCCAGCCGAGCAGCGCGGCCCAGAAGTCCGCCAGGACTTCCGGGCGCGCCGCGTCGATCACCAGGTTCACCAGGCGCGTGGTCATGCGCCGCAGGCTAACCGCCACCTCCGACAATTCCGGTTCGGCTTCCCCACCGGCCGGGTCATCGGGTCGCGAGCCGCAGCAGCGCCCAGAGCTGGGCCGCCTGGTCGTGCACGCCGCGCACGGTCACCGCGGTCAGGGACGCTCGGCCCCAGAGCCACAGGTAGATCTGCGCGGGTTTGGCCGCCGTGACGACGTCGTCCGCGGCCTCGGCCTCCTCGGCCGAACAGCGCCAGGCCTCGGTCGTGACGGGGCCGGCCCGCGCGATCCAGCTGTGCGCGCCGGCGCGGACGCCGACCGAGCCCGCCTTCGTGCCGGTCAGGCCGAGCATCGGGAGCTTCTGCCCGAACCACAGGGTGAGCACCTCGTCGATGCCGTCGATCGCGACGTCTTCGGGCACGCCGCGCGGCTCGGCGCCCGACGCCTGCTCGATGTCCACCCGGTGGACGACCGTCTCGTGCAGCATCCGCCGGCGCCAGAACCCGTAGGTCCGGTCGGCCGGCCACCAGGTGTCGGCGCGGTCCTCCGGGTCGTGCGCGGCGAGCTCGTCGAGCAGTTCGGTGAGGCCCTCCTCGAGGAACGCCCGCAGGCTCTGGCCCGGCTCGGGTTCGCGTGGCCAGTCTTCGGGGCTGCGGCCGTCGGTCAGCCGGCGCCGGACCAGCCGGTAGAGGCTCCCGACGTGCCGGGCGACCTCGCCGATCGACCAGCCGGGGCAGGCGGGCACCGGCGCTTCGGTCGGCGCCGCGTGCACCGCTTCGGCGAGCAGCCTGCCTTCGATTCCCAACGCCGTGAGCAACCGCCCCTGGTCGACCGGGCCGTGCTCACGCGACATGGGCTTCCCCGGTGATCGGCAGGCCGTGCACGAGACGGCGAACGAGCTCGAGGAACGGCGTGGCGGCCCCGACCAGCCCGGCGGCGGACTCGGCGGTGACCTTCCCGGTGATCCCGGCCTGCGCGGCGGCGCGGGTGGCCGAGTTGCTGGCGAAGAAGGCGGACCATTCGCGCAGCTCGGGGGCGACGGAGTCGAGCAGCACCCAGGTGCTGGCGGGCCGCGCCCGCCCCCGGTGCGGCCGCCCCCGGGCGGCGAGCACGGCAGCGGCCCCGCGAAGGGCGGCGAGGTAGGCACCGATGAAGCGTTCGGCGGGCCGGGTCTCCTGAGCGGCCTCGGCCAGCCCCCGCCGCGCTTGCGCCAGCAACCCGGCGGCCGCCGGCGACGCGGGCGGACGCAGGGACATGGGCAGCGGCGACTGATCGGAGTCGGCGCCGGGCGGGCGGAGCTCCATGGGAAGTTCGGGCTCGCCGGCGGCCGGGGCTTCGGCCATTGCGGGCGGCTGGGTCTGCGGCTTGACAGGCTGCCCGGAGTCGGCAGCGGACGGCGCGATCGGCTGCGGCTCGGCCTGCGGCGAACCCGCCAACGCGGCGGGCTGGGCGGAGCCGGTAGTGGACGGCATCACCGGCCGCGGCTCGGCCTGGGGCGAACCCGCAAGCGCGGCCGACTGGCCCGAGCCGCCACGAGACGGCGCGACCGGCTGCGGCTCGGCCTGCGGCGCATCCACCAGCGCGGCGGGCTGGCCGGAAGCGAACGGCGCCACCGGCTGCGGCGCATCCGCCAACGCGGCGAAGTCGCCGGAGCCGGCAGCGGACGGCGCGACCGGCTGCCCAGCCAGCTCCACAGCCGACAACTCGAGCTGCCCCGAATCCGCGACAGTCCGGCCCGAATCGGTGGTCACCGGGCGGGTCTGCGCCGGGATCGCCGGGGCCGGCAGCTCGGCTCCCGAAGTGCACAGGGCGATCGGCAGCTGCGGCTGCCGGGAATCCGCCGCCGACGACGGGCGCTGCCGTGAGTCCGCTGCCGGCGACACGCACTGCCGGGAGCGGCGGGCGCCGACCGGGGATGGCTGCGGGCGCAGCGACATGGGCAGCTCCGGCTGCCCGGGATCCGTGGGGGACACGACCTTGACGGACATGGCGACCCTCCTCCTGCGCGGGTGAGCCCCGGCACCTGTCCGGTGCCCGCTCACCGATGTCGAACGCCTGTTCGAACAATTTCCAGAGTAACCCCCGACCCGGTGCCCGCTCAACCCCAGGGGGCGTGGTGCGGGACACCAGGTCGGTGCCGTGATCTCATACGTTCATGAGTTCGCTGGAGCACCCCGCCGTCGCCAAGGTGGCGGCCGCGCTGGCCGAAGCCGGGCAGCGCGGCGCCGCCGAGGGCATCCGTGTCCTGCCCGCCGAGGTCCGGACCGCCGCTCAGGCGGCCGAGGCACTCGGCGTGCCCGTCGGGGCCATCGCCAACAGCCTCATCTTCCGCCTGGGGTCCGACAAAAAAGCGCTCCTCGCCCTCACCTCGGGTGCCCACCGCGCCGATCCGGCCACCCTCGAACGGCTGGCCGGGGGCACGATCGGCAAGGCCGACGCCGATTTCGTACGGACGCACACCGGGCAGCCGATCGGCGGCGTCGCGCCCGTCGGGCACCCCTCGCCGCTGCCGACCCTGGTCGACACCGCGCTGCGCAAGCACGACGTCGTCTGGGCCGCCGCCGGGCACCCGAAGGCTGTCTTCCCCACGACCTTCGCCGGGCTGGTCGCCTTGACCGGGGGCACCCCGGGCGCGCTCGGCGGCGCGGAGGAGGATGGACAGCCGTGACCGCGATGCCCGCCGGCTGCTCCCGGTACGTCCAGCTCTCCGCGGACGAGTTCCGCGCCCGCCTGCCCGAAGCGCTCGACATCTACGTCCGGGCGATGCGGTACCCGGCGGGCACCGCCGAGCAGCGCGCACCGATGTGGCTCACCCACGCGCTGCGCGAGGGCTGGCGCTGCATGGCCGCGCTCGACGCCGACGACGTCCTGCTCGGCGTGGCCTACGGCTACCGCGGCCGGGCCGGGCAGTGGTGGCACGAGCAGGTCCGCCACGGCCTGAGCCGCCGGTCCGGGGCCGCCGAGGCCGACCGGTGGCTGGCGGACTACTTCGAGCTGACCGAGATCCACGTCCGGCCGGAGAACCAGGGCCACCAGATCGGCGAGGACCTGCTGCGCAGCCTCCTCGAAGGTGTCCCGAGCGCGAACGTGCTGCTGTCGACGCCCGAGGGCACGAGCCGGGCGTGGAAGCTCTACCGCCGCACCGGTTTCGTCGACGTCCTGCGCGACTACCACTTCGCCGGCGACCCGCGGCCGTTCGCGATCCTGGGGCGGGCGCTGCCCCTCGACCCGCGCTGAGCCGAGGGGCAGCAGCTCTCACCGCGGCTCGGGCCGCCAATAACCGACGACCAGCGCCGCGACCAGCACGGCGGCGCCGCACCAGGCCGTGACGCTGAGCCGTTCACCGAGCAGCGCGGCGGAGAGCACCGCGGCCGTCAGCGGCTCCAGGACCGCCGACAACGAGCCGAGCACGGGGTGCGCGTCGGCCAGTCCGCGCAGGTACGCGGCGTACGCGAGCGCTGTCGGGACGGCGCCGAGGTAGCAGACGATCGCGAGGACGTCCGCGTGCAGCGGGACCGCCATGCCCGCCCAGCCCGCGGCCGGCAGGAGCAGCAGGCCGCCGGCGAGGCAGCCGAACCCCGTCGTCGACAGCGGGTCCAGGCCTTCGACGGGCTTCGCGGTGACCAGCGTGAGAGTGGCGAAGCCGGCCGCCGCGAGCAGCGCGAAGCCGAGTCCGCCGAACGAGATCGCTTCGCCCGGTGACCACTGGAGCAGCACCAGGCCGGCGAGGGTGCCCGTCACCGAGACCAGCGTCCAGCGGCGGAGTTTCCGCACCGACGCGAGGGTGACGAAGACGGGCGCGGCGCCGATCGTGGTCATGGTCGCGACGCTCACCGAGCTGAGCGCGACGGCCGCGAAGTAGCTCGCCTGGAAGAGGGCGAACAGCCCGCCGACGGCGAGGACGCGCCGGCCGGCCTCCGCCGTGCGGGGCAGGGGACGGCCGTTCAGGAGGAGGGTCGCGACGGCGCCGCCGACGAGCAGCCGGTAGTCGGCGACGGCGAGCGGGTGGAGGCCGGCCCGGCGGGCGAGCAGCGAGCCGGCGAGGCCACCGGTGCCCCAGAGGACACCGGCGAGGATGAGCGCGGCCGAGGAATGGGCGCGCGTGGACAGAGACACCAAGGGAACGCTCCTGCGTCGAAGGAAAACGGAGATCGACGACGCGGGGTGAGTGCGCACCACGAATCAGCCGCAGGCCCCGAAGGCCACGCGGCGGAGGACCACCCCGCTCAGGCGCGAGGCGGTGGGGTGACGAAGAGGATTCGGCGCACGAGGCGAACCTATCGGGGCGGGGCGGAGCGGGGCCACCGGTTTTCGGTGACCCCGCCTCGAGTGCTCAGTCCAGGTGGGACAGCTGCTCCCGCAGCGTGTCCAGACCCATCCCGCCCAGTTTGAGCGCCTCCGTGTGGAACCGCTTGATGTCGAACCCGGCGCCGGCGCGGGCCTGGGCCTCGGAGCGGGCCGTCAGCCAGAGGCGCTCGCCGATCTTGTACGCCGGGGCCTGGCCCGGCCAGCCCAGGTAGCGGTCGATCTCGTCGCGGATGTGGGCCTGGTCCGTGATCGTGCGGGTCAGCATGAACTCCAGGCCCAGCTCCGGCGTCCACCGCTCGCCCTCGTGGAAACCCGTCCCGGCCGGGATCTGCAGCTCCAGGTGCATGCCGAGGTCCACCACCACGCGGGCGGCGCGGAACAGCTGCTCCGACAGCATCCCCAGCAGGTCGCCGTCGTCGGCGAGGTAGCCCAGTTCCTCCATCAGGCGCTCCGCGTACAGGGCCCAGCCCTCCGCGTGGCCCGAGGTGAACGCCAGCAGCCTCTGGTACTTGTTCAGCCCGCCCGACTGGTCCACCGCCGTCGCGATCTGGAGGTGGTGGCCCGGTGCGCCCTCGTGGTACACCGTGCTCGTCTCGCGCCAGGTGCTGAACTCGTCGCGGCCCGCCGGGAGGGACCACCACATGCGGCCCGGCCGCACGAAGTCCTCGCTCGGTCCCGTGTAGTACGCGCCGACGCCGCCTCCGGGCGGGGCGATCTTGCACTCCAGGGCCATCACCCGGTCGGAGATGTCGAAGTGCTTGCCGCGCAACGACTCCAGGGCGTCGTCGGACAGGCGCTGCATCCACGCCTCGAACTCCGCGCGGCCGCGGATGCGGTACCGCGCGTCCGCGTCGAGCGCGGCCGCGGCCTCCGCGGCGGACGCGCCCGGCTTGATGCGGTTCGCCACCGCGCGCATCTCGGCCTCGATCCGGGCGAACTCCGCCCAGCCCCACTCGTACGCCTCCCGCAGGTCCAGCGTGGCGCCGACGAAGAACCGGGACCACAGGCGGTAGACGTCCTCGCCGACGGCGTCCTTGACCGGGGCCTTCGGGGCCAGTTCGGCCCGCAGGAAGCCGGCGAACTCCGCGAACGCCTCGTCGGCGGCCCGCGCGTGACGCCCGAGGTCGGCCTGCAGCCCTTCCGGCGACCCGCCGCCGGCGAGCTCGGTGAAGAACCCCGTCTCCTCCTTCAGGCCCGCCCACGTTTCGCACTGCTCCGCGACCTTCGCGACCTGCCGCAGCGCCGCGACGTGCCCCGCGTCGGACGCCGAGAGCAGGCCGCTGCGGATGTTCGCCAGCGCCTGCGGGACCTCGGCGATCCGGTCCGAGAGGACCGCCCAGTCCTGCTCGGTTTCCCGGGGCATCAGGTCGAACGCCATCCGCAGTTCCTGCACCGGGCTGGAGATGACGTTCAGGCTCGCCACGTCCAGGCCGGCCTCGTGGATCTCCAGCTCCAGGCCGACGCGCTCGGTGAACACGGCCTTCGCCGCGCGCTCGGCGGCGTCGCGCGGCTCGGCGGCGGTGACGGCGGCGTGCGCCCGCGCGGCCAGGCCGGCGCGCTCGGCGTACCCCTCCGCCGAGTAGTCGGTCAGCCGGTGGTCGTGGCCGGCGATGCCGTGCGCGGTCGCCGCGACCGGGTCGGCGGCCGCGTAGTCGTCGACGTACCGGTCACAGGTTTCGTGCACGCCTTCGGAAGCAGTAGAAGCCATGCAGGGCACGCTACCGGGCCACCCGTACCCGGTGGTACGTACTTAAGCACGGGCCGGGACGAGACCCAATCGCGCGATCACCTCGCGCGTCGCCTTCGAGCGGTTGAACGTGTAGAAGTGCAGGTTCGGCACGCCCTCGGCGATCAGCTTCTCGCACAGCTCGGTGGTGACGTCGATGCCCGCCGCGCGGAACGCCTTGGGGTCGTCGGCCAGCGGTTCGAGCCGGTCCAGGACCTTGCGGGGGGCCGGCGCGCCGGAGAGCTTGATCGTCGTCTGCAGGGTCCGCATGGTCGTCAGCGGCATCACGCCGGGCAGCACCGGCACGTCGCAGCCGGTCGCGGCCACCCGGTCGCGCAGGCGCAGGAAGTCCTCGGGATCGTGGAACAGCTGGGCGATCGCGAAGTCCGCGCCCGCGCGCAGCTTGCGGACCAGGTACTTCGTGTCCGACTCGAGGTCGGACGAGCGCGGGTGGCCGTAGGTGTAGGCCGACACGCCGACGCAGAAGTCGCCCAGCTCGCGGACCAGCTGCACCAGCTCTTCGGCGTAGGTGAGGCCCTCGGGGTGCGGGATCCACTCGCCGTAGACGTCGCCGGGCGGGTCGCCGCGCAGCGCGAGGATGTTGCGGACGCCGACCGAGGCGTACCAGCCGATCACGTTCCGCAGCTCGGCGACGGAGTGGTTGACCGCGGTCAGGTGCGCCATCGGCACCAGCGTCGTCTCGGTCGCGACGCGGGCGATGCTGCGGACCGTGCCGTCGCGGCTGGAGCCGCCGGCCCCGTAGGTGATCGACATGTAGGCCGGGTCGTACGGCTCGAGTTCCCGGATGGCCTTCCAGAGGACGGCCTCGTCCGCCGTGTCCCGGGGCGGGAAGAACTCGATGGAGAACTTCGGCCCGTCTCCTCGCAACCGCTCGATCACCGACGTCATACCTCGAATGTTAAGGGTCCCGGCTCTAGACTCGATACAGGAGTGAGCGATGAGGGATGACGACGCGAGCTGGGACGAGGACGTGCGCCTGGCCGTCTACCACGCCTTCGCCGGCCGCGGCCGCGCGCCGACCGGGCCGGAGCTGGCCGACGCCGCGGGCGGGTCGCTCGCCGTGGCCAAGCAGGCGCTGCACCGCCTCGCCGACGCCCACCACCTGGTGCTCGACGAGTGCGAGCACGTCGTGCTGGCCCACCCGTTCGCGGCGAAGTCGCTCGGCTTCTCCGTGATGGGCTCGAACACGCTCTGGTGGGGCGGCTGCGCGTGGGACTCCTTCGCCATCCCCCACCTGGTCGACACCGAGCCCGAAGTGCTCGTCGCGACCCGCTGCCCCGGATGCGGGCAGCCGCACGCACTGGTCGTGAACCGCGCGGGGCCGCCGGAAGGCGCGCAGGTGGCGCACTTCCTGGTGCCCGCCGCGCGGATGTGGGACGACGTGCTGCACACGTGCGCGCACCAGCGCCTCTTCTGCTGCGAGTCCTGTGTGGACGCCTGGCTGGCGGAAACCGGGCAGGCCAAGGGGTCCGTGCTCGACCTGGTCACCCTCTGGCGGCTCGCGCGCGGCTGGTACGCGGGCCGGCTGGAGCGCGGCTACCGGCGGCGCGAACCGCACGACGCCGTCGCCTACTTCGCCGAAGCGGGCCTCACCGGTCCGTTCTGGGCCGCCACGGCCGGAGTCTGATTCACCACATCCGGGAGCCCCGGCGGGCCGTGCCCCCGCGAGTTCGGCGAGGATGGCGGGATGAACGCGCCCGCCGCCGACAGTGACCTGCCCGCCCACGTCGAGCGCGCGCTGGCCGGATTCCTCGACCGGGCGGGCACCGCGATCCTCGACACCGAGCCCACCGTGGCCGCCGGGATCGACGCGCTGCGCGGGTTCGTGCTGGGCGGCGGCAAACGCTTGCGCCCGACGTTCGCCTGGTGGGGCTGGCGCGGCGCGGGCGGCGACCCGGCGGGCGCGGACGCCGAAGGCGTGCTGCAGGCGGTGTCCAGCCTGGAGCTGATCCAGGCGTGCGCGCTGATCCACGACGACCTCATCGACTCCTCCGACTCCCGCCGCGGCAACCCGACGGTGCACATCGCGGGCGCGAAGCTGCACGCCGACCGCGGCTGGCTCGGCTCGCCCACGACGTTCGGCCTGGCCACCGCGGTCCTGGTCGGCGACCTGGCGCTGGCCTGGGCCGACGACATGTTCGCCGACGCGCCGCTGCCCGCTGCGACGCTCGCCGCGGCCCGCCCGGCCTGGCGCGCGATGCGCACCGAAGTCCTCGCCGGGCAGTACCTCGACGTCCGCACGCAGGCCACCGGCGACGCCTCGGTCGAGGCCGCGCTCAAGATCGACCGGCTCAAGACCGCCGCCTACACCGTGCAGCGGCCGCTGCACCTGGGCGCCGCGCTCGGCGGCGCGTCCCCGGAACTGATCGCCACGCTGCTGGAGTTCGGCGGCGAGGTCGGCGTGGCGTTCCAGCTGCGCGACGACCTGCTCGGCGTCTTCGGCGACCCGTCGGTCACCGGCAAGCCCGCCGGGGACGACCTGCGCGAGGGCAAGCGCACCCTGCTCGTCGCGCTCGGCCTGCAGCTCGCCGCCGAAACGGGCGAGCGGGCCGCGGCCACGGTGATCGCGGACGCGATCGGCGACGCGGACCTGTCCGACGAAGGCGTCGAGACCGTCCGGATGGCGTTGCAGCAGGTCGGCGCGGTCGACGCGGTCGAGCGCCGGATCGACGAGCTGACGACGGCGGCGATGGCCGCGCTGGACCGCGCGCACCTGGCCGAGCCCGCGCCCGCGGCGCTGACCGGGCTGGTCGTCAAGGCCACCCAGCGGACGTACTGACGTGCGGACGAGCAGGGGGCCCGCCGACCACGTCGTCGTCATCGGCGCCGGGCTGGCCGGCCTCTCGGCGGCGCTGCACCTGCTCGGCGCGGGACGGCAGGTCACGCTGCTGGAGCAGGCGGACGTCCCGGGCGGCCGGGCCGGGCAGCAGAGCTTCGACGGCAACGCCGTGGACACCGGCGCGAGCGTGCTCACCATGCCGGAGCTGCTCGAAGAGGCGTTCGCCGCAGTCGGCGAGCCGCTGGCCAAGAACCTGCGCCTGACCAGGCTCGACCCGGCGTACCGGGCGCGGTTCGCCGACGGCAGCTCACTGGCGCTGCGCACCGACGGCGACGCGATGGAAGCCGAAATCCGCGCCTTCGCCGGCGCCCGCGAAGCGGCCGGCTACCGGGCGTTGCGCCGCTGGCTGACCGAGCTGTACGCGGCGCAGAAGGACCACTTCCTGGCCGCGAACTTCGACTCGCCGCTCGACCTCGCTCGCCCGGAGCTGGCCCGCCTTGCGGCGCTGGGCGGCTTCGGGCGGCTCGGCCCGCGCGTCGGCCGCTACCTGCTCGACGAGCGGGTGCGGCGGCTCTTCACCTTCCAGGCGCTCTACGCGGGCCTCGACCCGGCTCGCGCGATCGGCGCGTACGGCGTCATCGCCTACATGGACACCGTCGGCGGCGTCTACTACCCCGAAGGCGGGATGGGCGAGATCGGCCGGGCGATGACCGGCGCGGCCGCGCGAGCGGGCGCGGACGTCCGGTTCGGCACCGAAGCGGCCTGGCTCGAACGGGTGAACTCGCGGGTGCGCGCGGTCCGGACGCGCTCGGGCGAGCGGATCGCCTGCGACGCCGTCGTACTGGCCACCGAGCTCGGCACGGCCTACCGGCTCCTCGGCGCGCGGCCCCGGCGCCCGCTGCCCCTGCGCTATTCGCCGTCGGCCGTAGTCCTGCACGGGCGGACCGGCGAAAAGTGGGACCTCGGGCACCACACGATCTTCTTCGGCGGCGCCTGGGAGCGGACGTTCGCCGAGATCATCCGCGAGGGCAAGCTGATGAGCGACCCGTCGCTGCTGGTCACCCGGCCGACGGCGACCGACCCGGGGCTGGCCGGGCGCGGCGGCGAGATCGTCTCGGTGCTCGCGCCCGCACCGAACCTGCGCCGCGGGCCGATCGACTGGGAGCGCGTCCGCGGGCCGTACCGCGAAGAGCTGCTGCGGACCCTGGAGGCACGCGGGCTGACCGGCTTCGGCGGCGAGTTCAGCGTCGACGAGACGATCACCCCGGCGGACTGGGCGGCGCGCGGGCTCACCGCCGGGACGCCGTTCTCGCTGGCGCACACGTTCACCCAGACCGGCCCGTTCCGGCCGGCGAACCTAGTCCGCGCGGCCGGGAACGTCGTGCTGGCCGGCTGCGGCACCACGCCCGGCGTCGGCATCCCGCCGGTGCTCATCTCCGGCCGGCTGGCGGCGGACCGGATCACCGGCCGGTGAACGAACTCGACGCGGCGTTCGGCGTTTCGCGGTCGCTGCTCGAGGCCCGCCGCCCCGACCCGCGGATCCGGGCGGCGATGGCGTACTTCGTCGCGCGGAGGCGGGCGGTGGCGCCGAAGTCGCGGAGACTGGTGGTCGCACTACCCCCATCGGCCACGGTCTGGGCGCGCGAGACGTTCCGCGGCGGTCGTAGGCTGCGATCATGACCCAACGACGCATCCGGATCGGCCTGCAGCTCCAGCCGCAGCACGCCGACTACGACAGCATCCGGCGCACCGCGTCGGCCGCCGAAGACCTCGGGGCCGACATCGTCTTCAACTGGGACCACTTCTACCCGCTGTACGGCGAGCCCGAGGGCAAGCACTTCGAGTGCTGGACGATGCTCGGCGCGTGGGCGGAGTCGACGTCCCGGGTGGAGATCGGGGCGCTCGTCACCTGCAACAGCTACCGCAACCCCGAGCTGCTGGCCGACATGGCCCGCACGGTCGACCACATCTCCGGCGGCCGGCTCATCCTCGGCATCGGCTCCGGCTGGTTCGAGAAGGACTACGACGAGTACGGCTACGAGTTCGGCACCGCCGGCGGCCGGCTCGACGACCTCGCCGAGTCCCTCCCGCGCATCGAGTCGCGCCTGGGCAAGCTGAACCCGGCGCCGACCCGCAAGATCCCGGTGCTCATCGGCGGCGGCGGCGAGAAGAAGACGCTCAAGCTGGTCGCCAAGCACGGCGACATCTGGCACGGCTTCGGCGACCCGGAGGTCGTCGGCCGCAAGGTCAAGATCCTCGACCAGCACTGCGCGGACGTCGGCCGCGACCCGGCCGAGATCGAGCGTTCGTGCGGCGTCCAGGGCGACCCGGACGAGCTCGGGCCGAAGCTCCTGGAGCTGGGCGTCACGACGTTCACCGTCGGCGTCGGCGGCCCGGACTACGACCTCGACGCGCTGAAGTCCTGGATCGCCTGGCGCGACAAGAACCAGGGCTGACGCTTCACCCGCGCGCCCGGTGCGCGGCGACGCGTTCGCGCGTCGCGCACCGGGGCGAGCAGTACCTCCGCGGGCTTCCCCCGCCCGTGTGGGCGAACGGCTTCCCGCACGTCGGGGACGCGCACAGCCCGCCCGGCACGCCCTGGCGCTCCGCCAGCAGCGACGCCAGCCCCAGGGCCGAGGACGTCACCAGCCACGCTCCCCACGGCCCGTCGTCGGCCGCGTCCGCGTGCAGGTGCCAGCCGTAGTCCTCTTCGTGGTTCGTCAGGCGCGGCGGGCCCGCGTACGCCGCGAACAACGCGTTGAGCACCGAAGCCGCCGAAGCGACGTCGCGCGCCGCGAACACTTCGCGCAGCTCAAGAGCCGCCGCCCGCAGTTCCGCGATGTCCTCCGGGGACAGCGCGATCTCCGGTTCGCCGTGGTCGCGCAGCACCCGCGCCACCGCGGCCGGGTCGGGGGACGGGACCAGCAGGACGTTCAGCAGGTCGACAGCGCGCTGCACGGAATCCCGGTGCGGAAAGGCCATGCCCCACTGTAACGTCTCGACAGTGATAAGACGTTACCTCCTCGGCGCGACGCTCGCCCGGACCGGTGACGAGCTGTCCGGGCCCGCCTTGCTGCTGCTCGGGATGACCGCGGGCCCGCACGCCGGGGCCGCTCTGCTCGCCGGGCTGACCGCGGCCGCCGCCGTGGGCGGGCCCGGGTTCGGCGCCCTGCTCGATCGCAGCGCTCACCCCGGGCGGCTGCTCGCCGTCGCGCTGGGCGGCTACGCGGGCGGGCTCGCGCTGGTCAGCGCCCTCTTCGGGCACCTGCCGCTGGCCGCCGTGGTCGGCGTGGCGGTCGTCGCCGGACTGCTCACCCCCGCCATCGCCGGCGGGTGGACCGCGCAGCTGCCCACCGTCGCCGGGCCCGCGTTGCCGAAAGCCAGCCGGCTCGACGCCATGACGTTCACCGCCGCCGCCCTTGCCGGGCCCGGGCTCGCCGGGCTGCTCGGCGGCCCGGCCGGCCTGGTCGTCGCGGTCGGCATGGTCGCCGCGGCGATTCCCGTCGCGTGGCTCCTGCCGGAGCGGACGCCGAAGAAGTCACGCCTCAAGGACGGCCTCCGGGTCCTGGTCCGCAACGCGCCGCTGCGACGGGCGACCGTCGCCTCGACGATCTCCTGCACGGGGATCGGGATGGTCACCGTGTGTTACCCCCTGCTGGGCGCGGCGTACCTGCGCGGCCCGGCGGACGGCGCCCTGCTGCTGGCCGTCCTGGCCGTGGCCTCCCTGCTGGCCAACGCCGTCTTCGCGAAGAAGCCGCTGCCGTGGACGCCCGACCGGATCGTCTGGCTGAGCACGCTCCTGCTGGCGGCGAGCTGCCTCGTGGCCGCGACCGGACACGGCGTCGTCGTCGCGGCCGTGCTGGCCGGGTTCGCCGAAGGTCCGCAGCTCACGGCGTTGTTCGCGATCCGCCACCGGGAGGCGCCGGAGCACGTGCGCGCGCAGGTGTTCACGACGGCGGCGAGCGTGAAGATCACCGGGCTGGCCGCGGGCGCGGCGCTGGCCGGGCCACTGGCCGCGTGGTCGCTGCCGGCGTGCCTGATCATCGCGGCGGCTGTTCAACTGATCGCCGCGGCGAGCTGTATCAGCAGGTCAGAACGCCATGGCCTGGGCGCGCCGCTTGACCTCGGTGCCGTGGCTGGTCCGCAGGGCGTTGATGGGCGTGCTGCCGGGCAGCGTGTCGTCCGCGGTGAACAGCCACCGCAGCATCTCGGTCCGGGAGAACCCCGAATCGGCGAGCACGGTGATCGTGCCGGTCAGGCCCTTGACGACGCCGTCCTTCACGAAGAAATCGCTGGGCACGCACAGTTCGCCGCCGCGCTTCAGCGCGATCAGCTGCCCGTCGCGCAGCATCTGCCGGACCTTGTTGGCCGAGGTCCCGAGGACGGTCGCCACCTCCGTCAACGGGAGGACCGCGATGGCGGTGTCGAGGATGTCTTCGGCGACAGGAATCCCACTCACAGGTGACACTGTGCCACATTTCGTCCCCTCACCCGCTAGTGCGCACGGGTGACCCGCGAGGTCTCCTCCACGAGGCGTGGCCGATTCCGTACGATCCATACTCGTGACACGCACCCAACCCAGCCTGGTCGGCACGCTCTTGGAGCGGCGCTACCGGGTGGACCGGCTGCTCGCCCACGGCGGAATGTCTTCCGTCTATCGGGGGACGGACACCCGGCTGGACCGTCCGGTCGCGATCAAGATCATGGACCCGCGCTTCGCCGACGACCGGTCGTTCGTCGACCGGTTCGTGCGCGAGGCGCAGTCGGCGGCGCAGCTGCACCACCCGCACGTCGTGGCGGTGCACGACCAGGGCTTCGACCTGCCGCCGGGTGCCGAGTCGGGCCTGGCCTTCCTGGTGATGGAGCTGGTGGACGGCGGGACGCTGCGCGACCTGCTGGACGACGAGGGCCCGCTGGACGTCGCGGTGGCGCTGAGCGTCGCCGAGCCGGTGCTGTCGGCGCTGGCCGCCGCGCACGCCTCCGGGCTGGTGCACCGGGACGTGAAGCCGGAGAACGTGCTGATCGGCCGGGTCGGGCAACACACCGGCGGTGCGGTGAAGGTCGCGGACTTCGGCCTGGTGCGGGCCGTGGCGAGCGCGGGCACGACCAGCTCGAGCGTCATCCTCGGCACGGTCGCCTATCTCGCCCCCGAGCAGGTCGAAACCGGCGCGGCGTCCGCGCGCGGCGACGTCTACTCGGCCGGGATCCTGCTCTACGAAATGCTGACCGGCCGGGTCCCCTACACCGGGGACACGGCCATCTCGGTCGCCTACCGGCACGTGAACGACGACGTGCCGCCGCCGAGCCGGCTGCGCCCGGACCTGCCGCCCGCCCTCGACGACCTGGTCGTCCGGGCGACGCGCCGCGACCCGCAGCTGCGGCCGGCCGACGCCGGGGAGTTCCTCACCGAGCTGACCGCCGTGCGCGCCCAGCTGGGCCTGCTGCCGGTGACCGTGCCGATCCCGGTGTCCCACGGCCAGGGCGACCTCGCCGACACCGAGCGCACGCTGCCGCGGATCCCGCAGGTGCCGGACACCGAGAAGACGATGCCGGTGCACCGCCCGGACGTGACGCGGGCGCTGAGCCACGCCGCCGGGCCGGCGACCACCCGGGTGCCGCCCGTGGCGCCGCCCCCGCCGCGGCGCCGGAGCCGGCCCGAGCCGGAGAAGCCGCCGCAGGACAACCGCAAGAGGATCCTCGTCATCGCGGCCGCGGTGCTGCTGCTCGGCGGCCTGATCGGGGCGTTCGCGTTCATCCTCACCGACACCGGCGGCGACAAGACCGCGCGGGTGCCGAAGCTGGTCGGGCTGAACCAGGCCGCGGCCGGCGACGCGCTGCGGGCGGTGAAGCTGAACCCGCAGTTCAGCCAGGAGTACGACAACACCGCGCCGTCGAACACGGTGCTGCGCGCGGACCCGGCCGAGGGCACCACGCTGTCGCCGAACGCGACGGTCTCGGTGGTGCTGTCGAAGGGCCGCCCGCAGGTGCCGGACATCCAGCCGGGCACCGCGCTCGCCGACGCCGAGCAGGCGATCAAGGCGTCGCAGCTGACCCCGGTCCGCGGCGGCGACGACTTCGACGCCGAGGTCCCGCAGGGCGCGGTCATCCGCACGACGCCGTCGGCGGGCAGCCAGCTGACCATCGGCGGGCAGGTCACGATCATCGTGTCCAAGGGCCCGATCCCGCTGCCGCCGGTCCCGGACGTCACCGGCCGGCCCAAGGACGAGGCCTTCCAGCTGCTGCAGCAGGCCGGGTTCGAGCCGTTCCAGGCGGGCGAGGAGTTCAAGCAGGACGTCCCGGCCGGCGCGGTCACCCGGACCGACCCGCCGGCGAACGCCCAGCCGAAGGCCAAGCGGATCGGCGTGTTCGTCAACAACGCGGTCCAGGTGCCGGACGTCCGGTTCCGCTCGTTCGAGGACGCCCAGAAGATCCTGGAGCAGGCGGGCCTCAAGGCCGACCGCGACGGCGGCCGCGGGCGCGGCAACGGCGGGGGCGGCGGGTTCGACTTCGTGTTCCAGCAGGACCCGCAGCCGGGCACGTTCGTGGCGAAGAACTCCAAGGTCAAGCTGAAGGGCTTCGGGGGATGATCGGCAGCCGAGGCCGCGTGACGGGCACGATCGGCCCCGGCCTCATCGGCGAAGTTCTGCTGAACGTCCGCGGCGGGACCGAGGCGTTCTACGCGTACCCGGCGGACCCGGAAGAGACGTTCAGCTCCGGCACCCAGGTGCTGGTGGTGGACTTCGAACCGCCGCGGACGGTTTATGTCGAACGGTGGCAACCGCTGACCCGCTGACGGCGTCGAAGAGGCACCAACACACCCACAACCGAAAAGCGAGGGGGTCGGTGCCATGAGTTTCGTCGAAATCCTGCTGGTCTCGGCCGGTGGCGTCATCGCCGTCCTGATCGTCGTCTTCGGGATCCTGCGGCTGCTCTACAAGGTCGCCGAACCGAACGAGGCGCTGATCATCTCCGGGCTCGGGGTCCGCGTCGACCGGGCCGAGACCGCGGACAGCCTGGGCTTCAAGATCATCACCGGCCGCGGGGTGAACGTCATCCCCGGGTTCCAGACCGCGCGGCGGCTGTCGCTGGACACGCGCGGGGTCAACCTGCAGGTCTCCTGCGTCACCAAGCAGGGGCTGCCGGTCACCGTGCGGGCCGTGGTCATCTACAAGGTCGGGGACGACTACGCCTCGATCGCCAACGCCGCCCGCCGGTTCCTGGACCAGCAGAAAGGCATGAACGACACGATCCACGAGCTCTTCTCCGGCCACCTGCGCTCGATCGTCGGCGGGCTGACCATCGAGGAGATGATCCACAACCGGGACGCGCTCACCGGCGAGGTCCGCCAGTCCTCGGCCACCGAGATGATCAAGCTCGGACTGATCGTCGACTCGCTGCAGATCCAGGAGATCGACGACGAGTCCGGGTACATCCTCAACCTCGGCAAGCCGCACGCCGCCGCGATCGCCGCGTCGGCCCGCATCGCCGAGGCGCAGCGGGACCAGGAGGCCGCCGAGGTCGAACAGGTCTCCGCCGCGAAGAAGGCGGCCGCCGTCCGCGAGAGCCAGATCCAGCAGGCCGGCTACCAGGCCGAGGTCGACCAGGCGCGGGCGAAGGCGTCGCAGTCCGGTCCGCTGGCCGAGGCGACCGCGCGCCAGGAGGTCGTCGTCCAGGAGACCCGGGCCGCCGAGCTGGAGGCCGCGCTGGCCGAGCAGCGGCTGCAGTCGCAGGTCCGCAAGCCGGCCGACGCGAAGGCCTACGACACTCGCACCACCGCCGACGCCGCCCGTGACGCCTCGATCGCCAAGGCCCAGGCCGAGGCGAAGGAGACCGAGCTGCGGGCCGCGGCGGACGCCACCCGCGTCAAGACGGCCGCCGAGGCCGAGGCCCAGGCCACCAAGGCCCGCGCCGAGGCGATGGCGGGCGCGACCCGGGCGACCGGTGAGGCCGAGGCCGCCGCGGCCAAGGCCCGCGGTCTCGCCGAGGCGGAAGCCGCGAAGGCCCGCGGCCTCGCCGAAGCCGAGGCGGCCCGCGCGAAGGGCCTGGCCGAAGCCGACGCGATCAAGGCGCGCGCCGCGGCGCTGGCGGAGAACCAGGAAGCCGTCGTCGCGCAGCAGCTGGCCGAGCGCTGGCCGGAGATCGTCGAGGCGGGCGCGAGCGCGTTCGGCAACGTCGACCACATGGTCGTGCTCAACGGCGCCGACGGCATGTCCGACATGTTCGCCAAGGCCCTTTCACTCGGCGGAACCGGTCTCGGCCTGGCCCGGCAGCTCATGGACGCCATGGGCAAGCCGGCCGAAGACGAGACCGCCCGGCGCAACGGCGAGCTCAAATTGAGCGATTGACGAGTCACGCTGCGTGCGGCCCTTGTGTCCGGGATCACCGGAAGCAGGGGCCGTACGCCCGATCGGGGGCGGAAATTCCCGGGCGGTTGTCCTACCGTGGGCGCATGGTGCCGGACAGCGTGTCGCGGGCCGCCCGATGAGCAGCTTCTTCACCGGCGGTCCGCGCGAGCGTCCCCTGTTCCCCGTCCCGGAGCAGGAGCTCTACGCGTTCAACGGACGGCACTGGACCGATCCCCCGCGCGAGTACATCGTCCCGGCGGTGCTGCCGTGGGCGCAGCCGCTGGGCCGCTCCGAACGCACGGTGGTCGCGCTGCGGGCCATCGAGGTGTGGCCGGAGGCGCTGACCCTGCGCGTCACGGTGTACTCGCGGGACAGCCTGGTCGACGACCCCGCCGAGGGGCTGATCGACCACCGCCGCAAGCCCGACTACAACGGGCTGCTGATCGGCGTGCTCTACGCCGACGGCAGCCGGGCGAGCTCCGAGACGATCTCGGTGCCGTCCGCGTCCGAGCCGGAGGCCCCGGTGCTGCGGGCCACCCCGGTCGGCGGCACGCGGTTCGCCGTCGAGCATGAGATCTTCCTGTGGCCGCTCCCCTCGGCCGGCCCGCTCAAGCTGGTCGTGCAGTGGACGGACCGCGAAATCCCGGAGACCCGCACGACGCTCGACGGCGGCGCGATCCGCTCCGCGGCGAAGGACGCCGCGGAAATCTGGCCGGGACTCGGCCGGCGGCAGGTGAACGGCCTGCCGGTGCGCCGCGTCGGCAAGCAGGTGGCGCTCACCCCCGATTGGGGGGCGCCGGTCGCCCAGGCGGACGCCCCCCGGCCTGCTCCGGGGGAATGAACCTCCTTCTCGATCTGTGAGCCCGGGCACCGCGGCCCGGGGTATCTCGAATGGATGAACGGGGCCGCTCGTTAGCGTGGTGGAAACACTTCGACCACCCGGCCGTCATGTCGGGCTGGTGCAGTGGGTTCCTTCCCTTCCGACGCACGTGGCCGTGCGCCCCCCGCGAACCCGGAAAGGTCGCCCATGGCAGGCTCGCCGCTCAGCGCACTCGACGTCGCATTTCTTTGCCTGGAAAGCGAAACCACCCCGATGCACATGGGCGCGGTGGTCACCTTCACCGCCCGCGGCCACCTCGACCCGGCCGCGCTGACGGCGTTGCTCGCGCAGCGGGCCGCCCGCCTGCCCAAGCTGCGCCAGCGGGCGCGCGCCGAACTGTTCCCGCCCGGCTCGGCCCGCTGGAGCGACGACCCCGGTTTTGTTGCGAGCGACCACATTCACCACGTCGTGTTGAGCTCACTGTACGAGCCGGACCCTCTGTCCGCGTACGCGTCGCGGTGGATCGCCGAGCCGCTCGACACGACCCGGCCGCTGTGGCACCTGACCCTCGTCACCGGGCTGCCGGACGGGAAATTCGCACTGCTGTTGAAACTGCACCACGCGCTCACCGACGGCGCCGGCGCGTACGCGGTCGCGGCCGGGCTGCTCGACGGCGTCAAGCTGCCGGAACGGATCGCCGCGCCGGCCCGCCCGATCCCGGCGCCGCGCTCCACTTTGGACACGGTGAAGGACGCGCTCGGCACGGTGTGGGGCCAAGCGAACGAGACCGCCGGGATCGCGTCGTCGCTCGTGCGGGCCGCGCGCCCGCCGCTCTCACCGGTGTCGGCCCCGCCGTCGGCCGAGCGGCGCCTCGGGTTCGTCCGGCTGCCGCTGACCGAGCTGCGCCGGGTGCGCCGCACGCACGGCGGTACGACCAACGACGTCGTCCTGGCGGTGCTGTCGGGGGCGCTGCGCGAGTGGCTGGTGAACCGCGGGCAGCGCGCCGACGGCCGCACGCTGCGCGCGCTGATCCCGGTGAACGTGCGCGGCCGGGCGGCCGACCAGCTCGGCGGCAACAAGCTTTCGGGCTACCTCTGCGACCTGCCGGTCGGCGAAGACGACCCGGTCGAGCGGCTGCGGGTGGTCCGCAGGGCGATGACCCGCAACAAGGCGGCGGGCCCGAGCCGCGGCGCCGGCGCGCTGCCGTTGCTGGCCGGCCGCGTCCCGCCGCTGCTGCACCGCCTGGGCACCCGCACCGCGGGCCAGGCCGCGCCGATGCTGTTCGACCTGGTGATCACCACGGTCCCGCTGCCCCCGACCCGGCTCTCGCTCGACGGCGCCCGGCTGGCGGAGGTCTACCCGTTCGTGCCGCTGGCCCCGCGCCACGCGGTGGGCATCGCGGTCGCGACCTACCGGGATTCCGTCCACGTCGGACTGCAGGCCAACGGCGCGGCGGTGCCGGACGTGGGTTCCCTGCGCGACGCGGTCCTGAAGTCGGCCGCCCGGCTGCTCGACGCCTCCTAACGCATCACCTCCGTGGCCTCGTCCAGTTCGAGGTGACAGGCGTCCCGGGTGACGATCAGCGCCTCGACGCCGTAGACGAGCATCAGGGCCATCGTCAACCGGCGGTGCTCCTCCGGCGGCAGCTTGCCTTCGAGGGGCTCGAGGACCTGCCGGGTCATGCGGATCCGGCTCTCGCCGCGGACCGGCGCCTCCGCCGAGGTGTCGCCTTGCTCGAACCAGCGGTCGAGGTTCGCGCGGACCAGGGCGCGCCAGTATGGAGAAGCTGCGGGACCGTGAAGCGATCCGCGGCTGCTACGAATTCCTGTTCGGGGCGATGCTGGAAGAGCGGATCGAACCCGTCTCACGCCGGTACGGCGGCGACTTCCTCGTCGACGAATGCCGGGTCACCTGCCTGACCGGCAAGGACGGCCGGATGACGCGCGAGAACGTCTGGCAGGGCCCGCCGGTCCCGGTCGGCGGGTGATCGCCGTCGTCCTGGCCGGAGCTTGCCCGATGGCCACCACCGGAGTCACGGTGGTGGCCACCGCGGCGACCGGCGCGGAAGCGATCGAGGCCGTGCGCGAGCACCGGCCGGACGTCCTGGTGGTGCCGGTCCTGGTGTTCACCGAGCCGGACGACGACGTCGCGCTCACCGGCGCCCTGCGGGCCGGGGTGCGCGGCTACCTGCCCGCCCACCCCGGGCCGGCCGACGTCGCGCGCGCGATCCGCAACGTCGCGGCCGGCGCGGTCGTGTTCGGCGACGGCCTCGCCGCTGCCAGAGCTCAGCCCACGGGACCGCGAGATCCTGGCGCCGGCCGCGGGCGGTGTCGCCGACGCGGTGATCGCGCGCCGCCTCGGGATCGCGCCCAGGACTGTGCGCAACCGCGTGTCGGTGATCAGCGTGAAGCTGGGGGCCAGGGGCCGCGCGCGGGCGCTCACCCTGGCCCGGGCCGCGGGCCTGGCCCCGGTCTAGCCGCGGAGCATCTCCGCGACCAGGAACGCCAGCTCCAGCGACTGCTGCGTGTTCAGCCGCGGGTCGCAGGCCGTTTCGTAGCGGCCCGACAGGTCGACGTCCGAGATCTCCTGGGCGCCGCCGAGGCACTCGGTGACGTCTTCGCCGGTCAGCTCCACGTGGATGCCGCCCGGGTAGGTGCCCAGCTTGTTGTGCACCTCGAAGAAGCCCTGGACCTCGTCCACGATGCGGTCGAAGTGGCGGGTCTTGTAGCCGGTCGACGACTCGTGGGTGTTGCCGTGCATCGGGTCGCACTGCCAGATGACCTTGTGCCCGGACGCCTCGACCTGCTCCACGATGGCCGGCAGCACCTCGCGGACCTTGCCGTTGCCCATCCGCGCGATCAGCGTCAGCCGGCCCGGCTCGAAGCGCGGGTCGAGCCGCTCGACGTACTCCAGGGCCTGCGCCGGCGTGGTCGTCGGGCCGATCTTCAACCCGATCGGGTTGGCCAGGAGCTCGGCGAACGCGATGTGCGCGCCGTCCAGCTGGCGGGTCCGCTCGCCGACCCAGAGGAAGTGCGACGAGAGGTTGTACAGCTTCGGGTTCGCCACGTCGGCGTTGTCCAGGCGCAGCATCGAGCGCTCGTAGTCGAGCAGCAGCGCCTCGTGGCTGGCGAAGATCTCGGTCGACTGCAGCGACGTGTCGGTGACGCCGCACGCCGACATGAACCGCAGGCCGCGGTCGATCTCGTTGGCGAGCGACTCGAAGCGCTGCGCCGCCGGCGAGGCCGACACGAAGTCCTTGTTCCAGTCGTGCACCTGGTGCAGGTCGGCCATGCCGGCCGCGGTGAGGGCGCGGACCAGGTTCATCGCGGCGCCCGCGTTCGCGTAGGCGCGGATCATCCGGCCCGGGTCCGGCACGCGCAGCTCGGGCTTGGCGACCAGGGAGTTGATGATGTCGCCGCGATACACCGGCAGGCCCAGCGCGTCCGTCGCGGCCGAGCGCGGCTTCGCGTACTGCCCGGCGATGCGGCCGACCTTGACCACCGGCAGGCTCGCGCCGTAGGTGAGCACGACCGCCATCTGCAGCAGCGTGCGCAGGTTGGCCCGGATGTGCGGCTCGGTGTTGGACTCGAACGTCTCCGCGCAGTCACCTCCCTGCAGGAGGAAGGCCTCGCCGCGGGCGACCATGGCCAGCTGCCCCTTGAGGCGGTCGATCTCGGGCGGGACGGTGATCGGCGGCACGCTCTCCAGCACGGCGCGGACCCGGCGGGTCGCCTCGGGGTCCGGCCACTCCGGCTGTTGCGCGGCCGGGAGCGCCAGTGCCTTGTCGAGCCGCTGACGCAGTTCGGGCGGCAGCGGCGGCAGCTCGGGCAGTGTGTCGACGGGGACGTCCACAGTCCAGTTCACGCAGACCAATATAAGGTTTGCGCCGTGCTCCGCTTCGCCAGGTTTGCCACCGAGGTCTTGGCACCCTGGGTGTGGGTGCTCACGCTGCCCCTCGCCGTCGCCTGGGCCGCGACCGGCCACCGGCCGCTGCCGGCCCTCGGCTGGGGCCTGCTGATCTCGGTCACCGGCTCGCTGATCCCGATGGCGGTGATCGTCCGCGGGGCCCGGCGCGGCCGGTGGGACGGCCACCACGTGACGAACCGGGCGGGCCGCCGGGTGCCGCTGCTGGCCGCCGGGGTGTCGCTCGGCCTCGGCTTCGCCGTGCTGCTGGCCGGGGGCGCACCCGCGCAGCTGGTCGCCCTGGCGGCGTCGATGCTGGCGAGCCTGCTGGTCGCGGTGGCGATCACGTTCGGCGCGAAGTTCAAGATCTCCCTGCACGCCGCGGTCGCCTCGGCCGCCGTCGTCGTGCTGGCCCTGACATACGGGCCGTGGGCCCTGCTGCTCGCCCTGCCCGCGGCCTGGGTGGCGTGGTCACGCGTCGCGCTGCGCGACCACACCACTCCCGAGGTGCTGGCCGGCCTGCTGATGGGGGTCGTCGTCGGCGGGGGCGGCTACTGGGCGCTGCTCACCGCCTTGACCTGACCACCGGTCTTCAGCAGGGCCGCCCCGAGGCGAACGTCGCGAACACGGTGGCGCTCGAGAACGCCGGAACCCGCAGCATCAATCCGCTGTATTTCGGGCCGGTGTACAGGCACCAGGTGTTCTGACTGCCGTTTTGTTCGGCGAACGCGGTGAACGGCGGTGTGATCGACGGTGTCGGCACCCCGAGGCAGAGGTCGTTGCCGTCCGTGCCGAGCAGCCGGAGGCTTTCCGGAATGCAGAACGTGGTCCGGGCCGACGCCGCGGGGGCGGCCAGCAGGGCGGCGGCCAGCACGGGCACGACGAAGAACAGCACTCTTTTCATGATTTTTCCCCTCATTTCCCCCGAGGGGAAAAATCCCCCTCACCGCCCAGACTGGCAGGAACCGTCCGCCGCCGGGAAGACCCCGTCACGCAGATAGCCCAGCACCGCTTCGTTTCCGCAAGCGTTTTCCCGCGTGAAGACGCCGTGCCCGCCGGCGTCGACGGTGATCATCCGCGCGCGGGCCCCGAACGCCGCCCGCGTCTCCCGCGCACCCGACAGCGGGGTGGCCGGATCGCGCCGGTTCTGCACCAGCAGGACGTTCGCCGGGCCGGGGCCGCCGACGCGCACCGGCGGCTCGGCGCGCTCGACGGGCCAGAACGCGCACGGGTTCACGTTCGCCGCGGCGGGACCGAACATCGGGTGCCGCGCCCGTTCGCGTTCGACCGCGTGCTGGTAGTAGCCGACCTGCTCGGGCCAGTCGAAGTCGTTGCAGAGCACCTGGAGCTGGAGTGCGGCATGGTTGTCGCCGTCCAGCGGCCCGGCCGCCGCTCGCGCGACGCCCGCCCAGTCCCGCGCCATGGTGGGGAAGGAGGCGTCGTCGTACAGCCCGTTCCAGGTGTTCGAGCGGAATTCCGGGCCGCGGACGGCGGCGAGCTCGAAGAACTTGGCCGTGACCGCGGCCGGCGTCCGCCCCAGGTGGTAGACGTCGTCGCGCTCGGCCGCCCACGCGGCGAAGTCCGGGAAGCGGTCGTCGAAGCCTTCCGCGAAGCGCTGGTTGGCGCGGACGTCGAGGCCGCGCGGGCCGAGGACGCTGTCGAGCACGATCCGGTCGGTGCGGGCCGGGAACATCGACGCGTAGGCGGCGCCGAGGTAACTGCCGTAGGAAACACCGTAGTAGGAGATCTTCTTCTCCCCCAGTGCTTCCCGGATCCGGTCGAGGTCGCGGGCGGTGTTCGCGGTCGTCATGTGCGCCAGGAGGTCCTTTGTGGACGCACTGCCGCACTTCGCGGCCACGGCCCGCGCTTTCGCCGCGGTGGCGAAGACGTCCCGCGGCCTGTCCGCATAGGGGCCGAGGACCGCGCCCCGCTCCTCCGGCGTCGTCATGCCGCAGGTCACCGGCGTGCTGTAGGTGGTGCCGCGGGGGTCGAACCCGATGACGTCGTAGACGTCCGGCAGGCCGGAGCCGCCCATCCGCTGCAGCAGCTGGGCGGGCATGGCGAGCCCGGGACTGCCCGGCCCGCCGGGGTTCATCAGCAGCACGCCGCGCTTCTTGCCGGGGGCGGCGGCGTGCCGGGAGAGCGTGAGCTCGATGGTCCGGTCCGGGTGCGCGTAGTCGAGCGGCACGCGCAGGGTGGCGCATTCGAGGCCGGCCGTCGGGGACGGCGACATGCCGTAGTCCGGGCAGGGGGTCGTCCACTGGAGTCGTGGTGCCGCCTCCGCCTCAGCCGGGGGCGCGGCG
This sequence comes from Amycolatopsis sp. NPDC004772, assembly GCF_053601215.1. Lineage (NCBI taxonomy): Bacteria > Bacillati > Actinomycetota > Actinomycetes > Pseudonocardiales > Pseudonocardiaceae > Amycolatopsis > Amycolatopsis sp. NPDC004772. Next base: position 118,324 of record NZ_JBSGBK010000009.1, on the reverse strand, counting down.
AGCAGGAACACCAGGGCGATCAGGATTTTCCGCATGCCCCGAGCCTGGCCTGCCCGCAGCGCGCGGACGTCAGCCCAGGGACCGGAACTCGTGCTCCGCCCCTGGGCTGACGTGCGGTCACGCGGCTTGCGCGCGGTTGTACAGGTTCTGCGCGTCGGTGCCGAAGTACGGCCCGAACATGTAGCCGGGCAGGAAGGTGTAGCCGAAGCTGTTCACCGAAGCCTGCACGCCGGTGCCGGTGCCCTCGTTGAACGACAGGAACCACGGACCGCCGCTGGAGCCACCGGTCATGTTGCAGTTCATGCCGTGGTCCTTGGTCAGCAGGAAGTCGGTGAAGGTGCTGCCGCTGCAGTAGATCAGCTTCGTCCCGTCGTAGGGCGCGGCAGCCGGGTAGCCGAAGGTGTACATGGTCTGGTTCTTCGGCTGGTTGAAGGCGATGCCCTGCGCGCCGACGACGTCGGTGAGCCGCTGCGAGTTGAGCGGGTTGACCACGGCCATGCCGACGTCGTAGTTCATGTCCTCACTGGCTTCCCACTGCGGCGTGGTGAGCGTGGTCTTCGCCGTCCACTGGCCGTAGGGGGCGTTGCCGTTGTTGTAGCCGGGCACGAAGACCCACTGGGTGTGCCAGCTGCCCTGGTACTTCACGCAGTGCCCGGCGGTGACGACGACGCTGCCGTTGGTGCTGGTGACGGCGTCCCCGGAGCACGACGCTTTCTGGCCGTTGAACAGGAAGAACACCCGCCCGGCGGTCTGCGTGACCTGGCCGCCGCCGCTCCAGGTTCCCCCGCCGTTCGGGATGCTCTGGATGATCGTGCTCCGCCCTTTGGCCACGTCTTTCGGCGTGACTTCCGGGGCTTTGACGAGCGACTCCATGGGGACGGCCGCCCGCATGGCATCGGGCGTCCAGAAGGGTTTCGGTGCCGCCTGGGCCGGGGTCCCGACCAGGGCGAACGCGAGAGCGAGGACGGCGGTGATGACCGCGGTTTTCGTGTGCTTCAAGACGCCCCACCTTCCGCAGAAGTGAATCGTCGCAAAGGCGACACAGCTACTCGAAAGTAGTTGTCTGTGTACAGAGTGCACAGCCACCGTTCGGCGTAACGCTTTCCGAATGCGGCGAAGGCCCCCTCACCAGTGGCGAGAGGGCCTCCGAGACGAACGGATCAGACGACCGCGAGCGGAAGCGCCGTCGGGTGCACCGGGGCCGGGAGGTCCGACGCCCCGGTCAGGTACGTGTCCACCGCGTTGGCCACCGAACGGCCTTCCGCGATCGCCCACACCACCAGCGAGGCTCCCCGGTGCGCGTCACCGCAGACGAACACGCCCGGCGTCTCCGTCTGCCAGTCCGCGCCGCACGACAGGGTTCCCCTGCGAGTCAACGAAAGGCCCAGCCCGTTGAGCAGCGGCATCTCCTCGACGCCCTCGAAGCCGATCGCCAGCAACACCAGGTCCGCCGGCAGCGTCTCGACCTCGTCGTTCACCGGGATGACCTCACGACGGCCGGAAGCGGGATCCTTCTGGACGCGGACCTGCTGCAGCTCCACCGCCGTGACGCGCCCCTCGGAAGACCCGACGAACCGGCGCACCGCCACCGCGAACTTCCGCTCGCCCGCTTCCTCGTGCGCCGCGTACGTGCGCAGGATGTACGGCCACGTCGGCCACGGCGACCGCTCGTCGTCGCGCACCGAGGGGGGCATCGGGTACTGGTCGAGCTGGGTCACCGACAGGGCGCCCTGGCGGGTTGCCGTTCCGTAGGAGTCCGCTCCCGTGTCGCCGCCGCCGATGATCACCACGTGCTTGCCGCGGGCGTCGATCGCCGGCGGGCCGTCGCCCTCGACGTACTTGTTGGCCGGGACCAGGTGCTCCATCGCCAGGTGGATGCCCGCCAGCTCGCGGCCCGGGGTCGTCGTGTCGTCGCGGCCGCGCAGGGCGCCGACCGCCAGGACCACCGCGTCGTACTGCGCGCGCAGGTCGTCCACCGACAGGTCGACGCCCACCTCGCAGCCCGTCACGAACCGGGTGCCCTCCTTGCGCAGCTGCGCCAGGCGCCGGTCGAGGACCTTCTTCTCCATCTTGAACTCGGGGATGCCGTAGCGCAGCAGCCCGCCGAGGCGGTCGTCGCGCTCGAACACCGTCACCTCGTGCCCGGCGCGGGTCAGCTGCTGGGCGGCGGCGAGCCCGGCCGGCCCGGAGCCGACGATCGCCACCCGGCGGCCGCTGGACACCTCGGACACCTGCGGCTGGACGTAGCCCGCTTCCCAGGACTGGTCGGCGATCGTCTGCTCGACGCGCTTGATCGACACCGGCCCGCCCGAGGCCGGCGAGATCGACAGCACGCAGCCCGCTTCGCACGGCGCCGGGCACAGCTTCCCGGTGAACTCGGGGAAGTTGTTGGTCGCGTGCAGCCGGTCGCTCGCCGCGGCCCAGTCGCCGCGGCGGACCAGGTCGTTCCACTCCGGGATCAGGTTGCCCAGCGGGCAGCCGGACCCCCCGGAGTGGCAGAACGGGATGCCGCAGTCCATGCACCGCGACGCCTGCTTGCGCACCTGCTCGTTGCGCTCGTTCGGGTCGACGTCCGCGTAGACCTCGCCCCACGAGGAAAGCCTTTCCTCATAGGACTTCTTCGCGGGCTCTTCGCGTTCGAACTTCAGGAAACCGGTCGGGTCAGCCACGAGCGGCCTCCATGATCGCCTCGTCGACGTCGCGGCCGGCAGCGCGCGCCGCCTTCGCCGCGTCCAGGACCCGCTGGTAGTCGCGCGGCATCACCTTCGTGAACGCCACGGACCGGCGCGGCCAGTCGCCGAGCAGCGAGGCCGCCACCGCGGAGCGGGTGAGATCGTAGTGCTGTTGCACGGTTTTCTTCAGCCACGCCAGGTCGTCCGCGGTCGGGCGCAGCAGGTCCACCATGTCCTGGTTGACCTTCTTCGCGTCGACGTCGAGGACGAAGGCGATGCCGCCGGACATGCCGGCCGCCAGGTTGCGCCCGGTCGGGCCGAGCACCACCGCGCGGCCGCCGGTCATGTACTCGAAGGCGTGGTCGCCGACCCCTTCGGCGACGACCGTGGCGCCCGAGTTGCGGACGCAGAACCGCTCGCCGACCTGGCCGCGCAGGAAGATCTCGCCGCCGGTGGCGCCGTAGGCGATCGTGTTGCCCGCGATCGTCTGCGCCTCGGCGGCGAACGTCGCCTCCGGGTCGGGGCGGACGACGACCCGGCCGCCGGAGAGACCCTTGCCGACGTAGTCGTTCGCGTCGCCGACCATGTCGAGGGTGATGCCGCGCGGCAGGAACGCGCCGAGCGACTGGCCCGCCGAACCGGTGAGCTTGACGTTGATGGTGTTCTCGGGCAGGCCGTCGCCGCCGTAGCGGCGGGTGATCTCCGAGCCCAGCAGCGTGCCGACGGTCCGGTTGACGTTGCGCACCGGCAGCTCGATGTTGACGTGGTGGGCGTCTTCCAGGGCCGCCTCGGCGAGCTGGATGAGCGTGCGGTCCAGGGCGTGCTCGAGGCCGTGGTCCTGGCCGCGGGTGCGCCGCTTCGCGCCGCCGTACGGGGTCTCCGACGGCATCTCGAAGATCGGCTTCAGGTCGAGCCCGGCCGCCTTCCAGTGGTCGACGGCCTCGTCGGTGTCCAGCAGCTCGGCGTGGCCGATGGCCTCGTCCAGCGTGCGGAAGCCCAGCGCGGCCAGCGTTTCCCGGACTTCTTCGGCGACGAACTTGAAGAAGTTGACCACGTGCTCGACCTGGCCCGTGTACCGCTTGCGCAGCTCGGGGCTCTGCGTGGCGACGCCGACCGGGCACGTGTCGAGGTGGCAGACGCGCATCATGATGCAGCCCGCGACGACGAGCGGGGCCGTCGCGAAGCCGTACTCCTCGGCGCCGAGCAGCGCCGCGATGACGACGTCCCGCCCGGTCTTCATGGCGCCGTCCACCTGCACGGTGATCCGGTCGCGCAGGCCGTTGAGCAGCAGCGTCTGCTGGGTCTCGGCGAGGCCGATCTCCCACGGCGTGCCCGCGTGCTTGAGCGAGTTCATCGGGGACGCGCCGGTGCCGCCGTCGTGGCCCGAGATGAGCACGACGTCGGCGTGCGCCTTGGACACCCCGGCCGCGACCGTGCCGACACCGAGCGAGGACACCAGCTTCACGTGGATGCGGGCGTGCTCGTTGGCGTTCTTGAGGTCGTGGATCAGCTGGGCCAGGTCCTCGATGGAGTAGATGTCGTGGTGCGGCGGCGGCGAGATGAGGCCGACACCCGGCGTCGAGTGCCGGGTCCGCGCGATCCACGGGTAGACCTTGTTCGGCGGCAGCTGGCCGCCCTCGCCGGGCTTCGCGCCCTGCGCCATCTTGATCTGGATGTCGTCCGCGTTCACCAGGTACTCGCTGGTGACGCCGAACCGGCCCGACGCGACCTGCTTGATCGCGCTGCGGCGCTCGGGGTCGTACAGCCGCTCCGGGTCCTCGCCACCCTCGCCGGTGTTGGACCGGCCGCCGATGCGGTTCATCGCGATGGCCAGGGTTTCGTGCGCCTCGGCCGAAATCGAGCCATAGGACATCGCGCCGGTGTTGAAGCGCTTGAAGATCGCTTCGGCGGGCTCGACCTCGTCGAGCGGCACCGGCTCGCGGACGCCGTCCTTGAACGAGAACAGCCCGCGCAGCGTGCCGCCCTCGCGGTAGAGGCGGTGCACCTCGTCGGTGTACTTGCGGTACACCTCGTCGCGGCCGGTCTTGGACGCGTGCTGCAGCAGGAACACCGTCTCCGGCGTGAACAGGTGCAGCTCGCCCTCGCGGCGGTAGGCGTACTCGCCACCCGTCTCGAGTCCACGGTGGACCCGATCGGTCGGGTTCTCCGGGTACGCGCGGCGGTGGCGCGTCGCGACCTCTTCGGCGAGCACCTCCAGGCCGACGCCGCCGAGCTTCGACGACGTCCCGGTGAAGTACTCGTCGAGCAGGTCCTGGCTCAGGCCGAGGGATTCGAAGACCTGGGCGGCGGTGTACGCGCCGACCGTGGAGATGCCCATCTTGGACATGATCTTCAGGACGCCCTTGACCAGCGCGTACACGTAGTTGCGGACGGCCTTGGCGGGCTCGATGCCGGTGACCGCGCCCTGGGAGATCATGTCTTCGATGGTCTCGAAGGCCAGGTACGGGTTGACCGCGGCGGCGCCGTAGCCGAGCAGCAGCGCGATGTGGTGCACCTCGCGCGCGTCACCGGATTCGACGACCAGCGCGACGCGCAGGCGTTCCTTGGTGCGGACCAGGTGGTGGTGCACCGCGGAGACCAGCAGCAGCGACGGGATCGGCGCCATCCGGTGGTCGGAGTCGCGGTCGGACAGCACGAGCGTGCGCGCACCGGCCGCGATCGCCTCGGACGCCTCCCGCCGGACGCGCTCGATCGCGCCGGCGAGCGCTTCCGCGCCACCGTCCACTTCGTACAGTCCGGAAAGGACGCTGCAGGCGAAGCCGGGGAGGTCGCCGTCGTCGTTGATGTGGATGAGCTTGGCGAGCTCGTCGTTGTCGATGACCGGGTACGGCAGCTTCAGGTGGCGGCACGACGCCGGGCCGGGGGCGAGCAGGTTGCGCTCGGGGCCCATGATCCGCGCCATGCAGGTGACGAGTTCCTCGCGGATCGCGTCCAGCGGCGGGTTGGTCACCTGGGCGAAGTTCTGCTTGAAGTAGTCGTAGAGCAGCCGGGACCGCTGCGACAGCACCGCGGGCGGGGTGTCCGACCCCATCGAGCCGATCGGCTCGGCCCCCTTCTCGGCCATCGGCGCGAGCAGGATCTTGAGCTCTTCTTCGGTGTAGCCGAAGGAAAGCTGGCGGCGCAGCACGGAGTCGTGGCTCTGCACGACGTGATCGCGGTCGGGCAGCTCGGCGATCTGGAGCAGGCCCGCGTGCAGCCACGAGTCGTAGGGCAGCTCGCTCGCCAGCGCGGACTTGACCTCTTCGTCGTCCACGATCCGGCCGGCCACCGTGTCGACCAGGAACATCTTGCCGGGCTTGAGGCGCCCCTTGGCGACGACGTCCTTCGGGGCGACGTCCAGGACACCGGCCTCGCTGGCCAGGACCACGCGGTCGTCGGCCGTGCGCCACCAGCGCGCCGGGCGCAGGCCGTTGCGGTCCAGGACCGCGCCGACCAGGCTGCCGTCGGTGAAGGTGACGCACGCGGGGCCGTCCCACGGCTCCATGAGACTGGCGTGGAACTGGTAGAACGCGCGGCGCTCGGGCTTCATGGTGGCGTGGTTCTCCCACGCCTCCGGGATCATCATCAGCACCGCGTGCGGCAGCGACCGGCCGCCCAGGTGCAGCAGCTCGAGGACCTCGTCGAAGGACGCCGAGTCCGACGCGTCCGGCGAGCAGATCGGGAACAGCCGGGACAGGTCGCCGGGGAGGACGTCGGATTCCAGCAGCGCCTCGCGGGCCCGCATGCGGTTGCGGTTGCCGCGGATGGTGTTGATCTCGCCGTTGTGGGCGACGAACCGGAACGGGTGGGCCAGCGGCCACGACGGGAAGGTGTTGGTGGAGAAGCGGGAGTGCACCAACGCGATGGCGCTTTCCAGGCGTTCGTCGCGCAGGTCGGCGAAGAACGCGGGCAGCTGCTCCGGCGTCACCATGCCCTTGTAGACGATCGTCCGCGAGGACAGCGACGGGAAGTACGTGCCGCAGCCGGCGTTCGCGCCCTCGTTCTCGACGCGCTTGCGCAGGCAGAAGGCCTGCCTGTCCAGCTCCACGCCGGATTTTCCGTCGGCGGTGACGAAAAGCATGGCGAAGTGCGGCATCACCGAGCGGGCGGTCGGGCCGATGTCGGCGCGGTCGGCGTCGACCGGCACCTCGCGCCAGCCGAGGACCTCCAGGCCCTCTTCGACGGCGATGCGTTCGGCCAGCCCCACGGCCTTGCGGCGCTGCTCGGCGTCTTGGGGCAGGAAGGCGATGCCGGCGGCGTAGGTGTGGTGGCCGTCTTCGTCGGACGCGGGCAGCTCGAAGCCGGCCTCGGCGCGCAGCAGCGCGTCGGGCAGCTGCAGCAGGATGCCGGCGCCGTCGCCGGAGGTGGGCTCGGCGCCCGCGGCGCCGCGGTGGTCGAGGTTGGTCAGCGCGGCCAGGCCGTCGGTGACGATGCCGTGGGAACGGCGCCCGCGGATGTCGGCCACCATGGCCACACCGCAGGAGTCCTGCTCGGTCTCCGGGTCGTACAGACCCTGCTTGCCGGGCATGGCGGAGAAGATCAACGGGACCTCCTTCGTCGTCTTGTTCGTGCGGGGCCGGGCTACCGGCCGGGAAGCGCACGGGACGACGATGGCCCGCTTCGTTAGCGCGACTTTAACACCTGGGAAACATGCCAGCAGCATCTCAGAGCGCCCCGGACGGCGTCGGACGGTAACGATCTGGCTGCGCGGAACGACGTAGTTCCTGATGGGCTTCCGGTAGTTCGTTCCGCTAAGTATACGGCCCGGAAACTCCGGTCAAGTCTAACGTGACCTGATCGGCTCGCTGTGTCCGCGGTCACTAGAACGTGTTACATTTCGCCGCATGATCCTCGATCGGTTCAAGCTCACCGACCAGGTGGCGGTGGTCACCGGCGCCGGGCGCGGGATCGGCGCGGCCACCGCCGTGGCCCTCGCCGAGGCGGGCGCCGACGTGGTGATCGCGTCCCGCACCGCCGCCCAGCTCGACGAGGTCGCCGCCCGGGTTTCCGCGGCCGGCCGGCGTGCCGTGCCGGTGCCGGGGGACCTGTCCGCACCGGAGGCGGCGGCCGCGCTGGCCGAGACGGCGGTCTCCGAGTTCGGCCGGCTCGACCTGGTCGTCAACAACGTGGGCGGCACGTACCCGCGGCCCCTGCTGGAGTCGACGGTGGACTTCATGGAGGAAGCGTTCCGCTTCAACGTGGCGACGGCCCACGCGCTGACGGTGGCGGCGGCCCCCTCGCTGCTGGACACGGGCGGCTCGGTCGTCAACATTTCCTCGGCCATGGGCCGCCTCGCGGGCCGGGGCTTCGCGGCGTACGGAACGGCGAAGGCGGCCCTGGCCCACTACACGCGCCTGGCGGCGGCGGACCTCGCCCCTCGCGTCCGGGTGAACGCCATCTCGGTGGGCTCGGTGGCGACGTCAGCCCTGGAGATCGTGGTGGGCAACCCGGAGCTCCGCGCCAAGATGGAGGGTGCGACCCCGCTGGGGAAGATCGGCGAGGCGGAGGACATCGCGGCGACGGTGGTGTTCCTGGCGTCCCGGGCGGGCGGGTACATCACCGGCAAGATCCTCGAGGTCGACGGCGGGCTGCAGGCGCCGAACCTCGAGCTGGGCCTGCCGGACCTCTGACCCGGCGTCAGTCCAGAGCGCCCCAATGTGGCGTTCGGTGCGTCCAGCGCACCCAATGTGGCGTTCGGTGCGTTGGACGCAACCAACGCCACATTGGGGCGCTTGGGACCAAGCGCCCCGTCAGCTCTCGTCGGTCTTCTTCGGCTCTTCGGCCTGGGCCTCCGAGGAAACCGGCTTCTCCGAGGAAGCCGGGGCCTCGGCCGTGACCTTGGCGGGCTCGGCCTCGGGCTCCTCGGCCGGGGCCTCCGCAGCCGGGACCTCGTCCGGCTCCGCGGCGTCCTTGCTCACCAGGGTCTCCGGTGCCTCCCGGGGCCCGCGCTTGCCCGCGACCACGAAGTACGCCACCGCGCCCGCGAACAGCAGGATCGACGTCCACACGTTCACCCGCAGCCCGAGGATGTGGTTCGCCGTGTCGGTGCGCATCATCTCGATCCAGCCGCGGCCGACCGTGTACCCCGCCACGTAGAGCGCGAACGCCCGGCCGTGGCCGAGCTTGAACTTGCGGTCCGCCCAGACCACCAGGAGCGCGACCAGCAGGTTCCAGATCAGCTCGTACAGGAACGTCGGGTGGACCGGGCTCTCCGGCAGCGGGATGTGGCCCGTCGCGACGCCGTTCAGGAGGTTGTCCGGGTCCTCCGGGTTGAAGCGCTGGTAGACCTCCAGGCCCCACGGCAGGTCCGTGTGCGCGCCGTAGAGCTCCTGGTTGAAGTAGTTGCCGATGCGGCCGATGGCCTGCGCGACGACGATGCCCGGCGCCACCGCGTCCGCCACCGCCGGCAGCGGGATGCCCTTGCGGCGGCAGGCGATGAGCGCACCCACCGCGCCGAGGGCGATCGCGCCCCAGATGCCGAGGCCGCCGTCCCAGATCGCGAACGCGTTCCACGGGTTACGGCCCTCGGTGAAGTACAGCTCGGGGTCGGTGATCACGTGGTACAACCGGCCGCCGACCAGGCCGAACGGCACCGCGAACACCGCGATGTCGATCACCGTGCCCTTGGTGCCGCCGCGGGCGATCCAGCGCCGCTCGCCCCACCAGATCGCCACGATGATGCCGGCGATGATGCACAGGGCGTACGCGCGGAGCGGGATCGGTCCCAGGTGCCAGACACCGCGGTCGGGGCTCGGGATCGTCGCGAGGTAGGCGCTCATCACGCGGCCACCGTAGCGCTAAGGCGCCGGAGCTTCCAAGGCGGCCAGGTAGCCCGCCACCAGCGCGTGCGCGACCTGGGTGACGGCTTGGTCACGCGGCAGGAACCGCTCGTCGTGCAGGCTCGGCACCCCCGCCGTGTCGCCGAGGCCGACGAACAGCATCAGCCCGCGGGTGCCGCCGCCGCAGTAGTGGGCGAAGTCGTCGGCGCCGAAGGAGCGGAACTGGTCGTCGACGACGAAGCCGGCGTGCCGCAGCCACCGCTGCGCGCCCGCGGCCAGCGCCGCGTCGTTGTCCAGGACCGGCTCGCAGGGGCTGATTTCCAGCTCGGCCGTGCAGCCGTGGGCCCGCGCGGTGCCGTGGACGATCTCCGCCAGCGTTTCCAAGGCCCGTTCGCGGTCCTTCGTGCGCATCAGGCGCAGCGAGCCGAACGCGCTCGCGCTGTTGGGGACGACGTTGGCCGCCGCGCCGCCCTGGATGCGGCCGATCGAACAGACCGCGCCGAACACCGGGTCGATCCGGCGGGACGCGAGCTGCTGCAGGCTCACCACCAGCTGGGACAGCGCCAGGATCGGGTCGCGCAGCAGATGCGGGTAGCCGGCGTGGCCGCCCTGGCCGTGCATCGTCACCTCGAACTCGTCGGTGGAGGCGTTGACCGGCCCCGGCACCGCCGAGACGACGCCGTGCGCGATCCGCGGCTGGACGTGCGCGCCGATCACCGCGTCCACGCCGTGCTCGGCCAGCACCCCGGACTCGACGACGTCGAGCGCGCCCGGCGGCGACGTCTCCTCCCGCGGCTGCAGCAGCGCCAGGATCGGCCGCGGCACGCCGACGCGCTGCGCGGCCCGGCCGACGGCGACCAGCGCGGCGAGGTGGACGTCGTGGCCGCACGCGTGCATGAACTCGTTCCCGGACGCCCACGGCACGCCGGTGCCCTCCAGCACCGGCAGGGCGTCGAGCTCGGCCCGCAGCGCCACGGCCGGGCCGGCCCCGCCGGGCAGCGGGATGGCGCGCCCGGTCTTGGCGACGCGGGTGCCGTCGCCCGCGCCGAGCGCGCCGGCGACCAGACGGGCGGTGTCCTCCTCGTCACCGGAGCCGCGCGGGTCGGCGTGCACGGCGTGCCGGAGCTCGACGGCGGCGGGCAGTTCGTCGGCGATCGCCTGCGTCCACCGGGTCCACAGATCACTCACACGTGCTCCAAGCGGTAGATCCTTCTCGCGTTCTCGTGTCCCACCAAAGCACACAGCCGGACGGCGTCCTTTTCGGACATCGCGTCCGCCTCCAGCGCGGCCCGCAGGAAGTCCGACAGGCCCTGCCGGAACAGGGCCGTGCCCAGGTGGTACAGCTCGGCCAGGCCGAAGGCGTCGGTGGAGAAGAGCACCTTCCCGAACGGCGCGAGCTCCAAGAGCTCGGCCAGCACGGCCGGCGCCCGGAAGCCCGCGTTGTGGGTGATGAGCCCGGCGTCGACGAACACGTGCTCGAACACCTGCGCCAGATACGCCGCGTGACGGTGGAACGGGTAGTTGTGCAGCAGCAGGATGGGCACGCCGCGGCCACGGGTGGCCCGCAGCAGCCCGGTGAGCAGCAGCGGGTCGCACCGGTGCAGGTCGACGTCGGAGTCGCCGTAGCCGACGTGGAACTGCACCGGCAGGCCCAGGTCGAGGCCGGTGAACACGAGGTGGCGGTGCAGCACCTCGTCGGCCAGCCGGCCGCCGCCCGCGGCGAGCCACCGCCCGGCGGCGGCCTCGACCTCCGCCGGCGACGGCCGCTCCCCGGCCAGCTCCAGGCCGACGCGGTACGCGGCGATCGACTTGAGCCCGACGGCCGTCGCGGCGCGGTTCCCCAGCTCGTCGGCGAAGGCGCCGGCGAACCCGGCCGCGGTGGTTCCCCCGATCACCGCCTCGGCCACCTGTTCCAGCCGGACGACGTCGTGCGCGCGGGTGCCCGCGAGCTCGGCGAACTCCGGCGTGGTGGTCAGCGCGTCCGGCAGGAAGCCGCCGTCCAGCAGGAAGCCGGTCGTGCCGGTGGCCCGCAGGAACCGCCGGGCCACCTCGGCCGCGCCCAGTTCGGCGCGGCGCTCGAGGTAGGCCTCGGCCGGGGCGTGCTTCGGCAGGTCGAGCACGGGCGCGCAGCGGGCCCGCACGGCCAGCCCGATCAGCGAGTCGAACAGGCTCGTCCCCAGCGGTGACGGCGCGTCGGCCTCGGTCAGCATCGCCTCGAAGTCCGCGCGGGTCACGTCCCGGGTGACGACACCGTGGCAGTGGTGGTCCACCAGCGGCAGATCCGCGACGAACGGGAGCAAACTCGTCATGCGCCTCCGTCCGCGTTCGTCAGCCTCTCCCCCACCCTACGAGCGAACCGCGGCGCGGACAGGACGGCGATCACGGCGAGCACCAGCACCGCCGAGGCCACCACCGGGAACCACCGCGCCGGACCCTCGGTGGGGTACGGCACGACGTTGACGTACACGGTGTACCCGAGCACGGCGAGCGCGCCGATCGGGAAGACGAGGTGCCAGGCCGGCACGCGCATCCGGCGCTTCACGAACAGCAGCAGGATCGCGCCGACCGTCGTGAGCAGGTAGATGACCAGCAGGATGAGCGTCCCGATCGAGCCCGACCAGGCGAACGTGTCCGACGCCGTCGCGCCGAAGAAGACCGCGCACACCACGATGATCAGCGCCGCCGCGGCGGTCACGGCGCTCACCGCGGCCACCGGCGTGCCGCGCGAGGACGTCCGGCCGAGGCCGCCACCGGCGTCGCGGCCCAGGGCGTAGAGCAGCCGCGAACCGCCGACGACGCAGGCGAGGCAGCAGCCGAACGCGCTGATCGCCGCGCCGACGCTGATGACGTCGCCGGCCCAGGCGCCCGCGTACCGGCTGCCGAGGTCGCCGAGCAGGGACGGCGAGTCGTGGAACGCGCTCGCGTCGCTGCCGAACGCCATCATCTCCACGGCCGTCACCACCACGAAGTAGAGGCCGCCGAAGAGCGCCGTGCCGAGGATCGCGCGCGGGATGTTGCGCTTCGGGTCGTGGGTTTCCTCGCCGAGCGTCGCGGCGGCTTCGAACCCGGCGAAGGACAGGAAGCCGAAGACCGCGCCGAGGAACACCCCGGACAGCCCGGTTTCCGGGACGAAGACCGCCATCGTGAACCGGGCGCCGCCGGGGGCGTTCCCCGCGACGAGCCGGACGCCGATCACCACGGTGACCAGCAGGATCACCGCGATCGTCGCGCCTTCGACAGCGAGCAGGGTGCTCGTGCCGCGGCGCGCGGGGACCACGGACAGCAGCCAGGCGCCGAGCAGCGCGACGGCCGTCAGCACGAACGGCCCCCAGGACGGCGGATCCGGCCAGATCCCGGTCTGCGTCAGGAAAGCCGTGCCCAGCGTGCCCGCCGCCGAACTGGTGACGACGGCGTAGAACGTGTACGTCCCGAGCAGCCCGATGCCCGAGACGACCCCCGCGCGCGGGCCGAGGGTCGCGCCGACGAAGGCGTACACCGACCCGGCGTGCTGGTAGTACTGGCAGAGCTTGACGAAGCCGTACGCGACCAGCAGGACGCCGACCGCGGAGAGCAGGAAGGCGAGCGGCACCGCCCGGCCGGCGGCCGCGGCGGTCTGCTGGGGGTTGATGTTGGCGGCCATGCTCGGGGCCATCAGCGCCACGGACAGGCCGACGGCCTGCCAGACGGAGAGGGAGCGGCGCAGCCCTGGACGGGTTTCGACGGTGTCTGACACGATCTTCACCTCTCTTCTCAGGTGAGCGGATCCAGTGAACAGCGATGGGGGCAGGATGAGCCAGCTCGATCGGGCAGAGCTCGCGCAACAGGGCGCACTCCGGGCCGACGGCCTGCGCGCCGCCGGCGTGGAGCTCGTCGCGCTGACCTTCGTGGACAACAGCGGCATCGCGCGGGTGAAGGCGGTCCCGGTGGACCGGCTGTGGTCGGCCGCGGCGTGGGGCGTCGGCGCGTCGAACTCGTTCGACTTCTTCCTGGCCACCGACGAGATGGTGGGCGGCGAGTACTCGCGCGGCCCGGTCGGCGACCTGCGGCTGCACCCGGACCTCGACGCGCTCGTGCCGCTGGCCGCGCAGCCCGGCTGGGCGTGGGCGCCGGCCTGGCGCTACGATCAGGAAGGCGAGCCGCACCCGCAGGACGCGCGGGCGCTGGCGGCGGCCGCGACGGCCCGGCTCGCGAAGCTGGGCTACAACGTGCGGACGGCGTTCGAGATCGAGTGGGTGGTCACGGCGGCCGACGCGCCGGACGACCCGCGCTCGGCCACCGCGGGCCCGGCGTACGGCTACGCGCGGCTGTCTTCCCAGGCGCGTTACCTGCGGACGCTGGTGTCCACGCTGGGCGCCCAGGGGGTCGCGGTGGAGCAGATCCACCCCGAGTACGCGGCCGGGCAGTTCGAGGTGTCGGTGGCGGCGGGCGACCCGGTGCGCGCGGCGGACGTCGCCGTGCTGACGCGCGAAACGATCCGGACGGTCAGCGAGCACCACGGGCTGCGGGCGTCGTTCACGCCGAAGTTCGCCCCGGACGGCGTCGGCAACGGCGGCCACGTCCACCTGAGCCTGTGGGACGGCGACCGCAACCTGTGCGCCGGCGGCGACCGGCGGTTCGGGCTCACCGAGACGGCGGAGGCGTTCGGCGCCGGGATCCTCTCCCGGCTGCCGGCGCTGCTGGCGATCGGCGCGCCCTCGGTGGTCAGCTACCTGCGGCTCCAGCCGCACCACTGGGCCGGGGTGTTCCACGCCTGGGGCCTGGAGAACCGCGAGGCGCCGCTGCGGCTGGTCCAGGGCCCGGCCGGGCAGCGCGACCGGGCGGCGAACTTCGAGGTCAAGTGCTTCGACCTGACGGCGAACCCGTACCTGGTAGTGGCGGCCCTGCTCTTCGCGGGCCTGGCCGGGCTTTCCGAGAAGGCGCCGCTGCCGGCCCCGGTCGACGTCGACCCGGGAACGCTCCCCTCGGCGTCGCGGCTGCCGGCGTCGCTGGCCGAAGCGGTGACGGCGTTCGAAGCGGACTCGGCGCTGACGTCGGCATTCGGCCCCGAGCTGGCGACGACGCTGATGGACGTCCGCCGCGGCGAGCTCGACCGGCTGGGTGCGTTGCCGCCGGACGAGCTGTGCGCCGTGATGCGGTACCTACATTAGGGCTTTCGCCACCTCGCTCCGGAGCTGCGGGAGCTTCGCGTAGAGCTGGTCGCCCGGGCATTCGGTGTTGTAGTAGTCGCGGTGGCCCTTGATCTCTTCGACGGGGATGCCGTACTGGCGGCAGATGTAGGCGCAGAAGACGACGAGCGACGCCCACTGCGGCTGGGGCGGTTCGACGCTGGTGTAGAGGCCTTCGTTCTCGATGCCGATGGCGTTGGTGTTCTGCCCGGGGCAATGCGCGCCCTGGATCATGGTGGTCCGGCCGCGCAGCGCGTCGAGGCTGCCGTGCCGCCCCTCGAGCCGATACCCGCCGCGGCTGACAGTGAAGTGCTGGCCGGTGTCGGACCAGTGGTTGTTGTCGATGTGGTCGTGCTGGTCGTCGCGCGCGACCTGGAAGGCGTGGGCCAGCGAGTAGTCGGTGCTGTTGGCGCTGGCGATGTGGTGGATGAGGATCCGGTTCGCGGGGTGGTCGAGCGTGGTGAGCGCGTCGGCGGGCGGCCGGGCACCCCACTCGGCACAGCTGTAGATCCGCGGTTCGGTTCCCGCGGCTCGGGCGGCTCGGGGGAGGACCAGGCCGGCAGCCCCGGCGACGGCGAGCCCGGCGGCACCGCGGAGGAAGCTGCGCCGCGGGAGGTGTGCGATGTCCATGGCGCGGACTTTGCCGCGGAGGCGTACAGCTTTCGTACAAAGACGGATCAGGCGAGGCGGATTGTGGCGGTGAAGGGGCGAGTGAGGGCGAGATCCGTTTTGTCGCTCTTGGCGACGGGTTCGTACTCGCCGGCGTGGAGTTCGAACAGGGTCGCCGCGATGGGGTCGCCGGGCTCGACGAGGAGGTAGTACGGGATCAGGGCTTCGGCGTAGATGGCCCGCTTGAGGACCCGGTCCTGGATTTTGGTCGACGGTGAGACGATTTCCGCGGCCAGGAGGACATCGCTCGCTGCGTAGGCGACGGTGTCGACGCCGGGGCAGTTGAGAATCACCAGGTCGGGGATCAGCAGCCGTTGTGGTCCGATCCGCACGTTCACGCCGGGGAGCAGCTCGGTGTCGTCTGGCAGCGCAGGTGCGAGGGCCAACTGCAGTTTCTGCAGGAGCCGCTGGTGGCGGGAGGTCGGCGCGGGACTCACGAAAAGAGCTCCGTCCACGACTTCGATCCGCTGCCGTGACACCTGGTCTTCGGGCAGGGCGAGAACTTCGTCGACCGTCCACCCTTCCGGCCTCGGCGGGATGTGGAATTCAGCGCCGGGTTCAGTCGGTGCCGCCATCGCGCTTCACCTCCGCTCCCGTGCGTCGCCGTGGGTCTGTCCCAGTGTGGCATGTTCGCTCGGTCCCCTCGTTGTGGATCATCACACGAGGAGTATGCAGACCGCCACCGACAGTTCTGATCGGGCGATGGGTGTCACGCAGGTGTGACGGCCCGGCGCACACCTTCGGCCAGCTCCGCCGACAACGCACGCACGCCGTCCGCACCCTCGGCCGCCGCCGTGACCAGGGCGGAACCCACGATCACCGCGTCCGCGAACGAAGCCACCTCGGCCGCCTGGTCGCCCGAGCGGACACCCAGGCCCACGCCGATCGGCAACGACGTGTGCGCCCTCGTCCGCCGGACCAGCTCTTCCGCTCCCGCGCCGACCTGGTCGCGCGCGCCCGTCACGCCCATCACCGCGGTCGCGTAGATGAACCCCGACGACGCCGCCGCCGTCAACGCCAGGCGCTCCTCCGACGACGACGGCGCCACCAGGAACGTGCGGTCCAGGCCGTGCTCCTCCGAAGCCGTCATCCAGGCGCCGGCCTCGTCCGGGATCAGGTCCGGGGTGATCAAGCCGAGCCCGCCCGCCGCGGCCAGGTCGCGGGCGAAACGGTCCACGCCGTAGCGGTTCACCGGGTTCCAGTACGTCATCACGACCGCGCGGCCGCCGCGGGCGGACACCGATTCGACCACCTCGAACACGTGCTTGAGGCGGAAGCCGTTGTCCAGCGCCGTCACCGACGCCGCCTGGATGGTCGGGCCGTCCATCACCGGGTCCGAATACGGGACGCCGACCTCGATCAGGTCCGCGCCGCCGTCGACGCAGGCCGCGATCAGGTCCTTCGAGCCGGCCACCGTCGGGAAGCCCGCCGGGAGGTAGCCGACCAGTGCGGCGCGGCCCTCGGCGCGCGTCGAGGCGAAGAGGTCGTCCAGCCCGCTCATTCGTTCACCAGTCCGAACCACTTGGCCGCCGTGTCCATGTCCTTGTCGCCGCGGCCGGAGAGGTTCACCACGATGAGGCCCGAAGGGCCCAGCTCGCGGCCCAGCTCCAGCGCGCCGGCCAGTGCGTGCGCCGACTCGATCGCCGGGATGATGCCCTCGGTGCGGGACAGCAGCTTGAACGCGTCCATCGCCTCGGCGTCGGTCACCGGGCGGTACTCGGCGCGGCCGGTGTCCTTGAGCCACGCGTGCTCCGGGCCGACGCCCGGGTAGTCGAGCCCGGCCGAGATCGAGTGCGACTCGACCGTCTGGCCGTCCTCGTCCTGCAGCAGGTACGTCATCGCGCCGTGCAGGTTGCCCGGCGTGCCCTTGGTGAGCGTCGCGCCGTGGCGGTTGCCCTCGATGCCTTCGCCGCCCGGCTCCAGGCCGACCAGCCGCACCGACGGGTCGTCGTAGAAGCCCGAGAAGATGCCGATCGCGTTCGACCCGCCGCCGACGCAGGCCGCGACGACGTCGGGCAGGCGCCCGGCCTGCTCGAGGATCTGCGCGCGGGCCTCTTCGCCGATCACGTGGTGGAAGTTGCGCACCATGGTCGGGAACGGCGCCGGGCCGGCCGCCGTGCCGAACAGGTAGTGCGTGCTGTCGGCGTTGGTGACCCAGTCGCGCAGCGCCTCGTTGATCGCGTCCTTCAGCGTCCGCGACCCGGTCTTGACCGGGATCACCTCGGCGCCCAGCAGCCGCATGCGGGCCACGTTCAGCGCCTGGCGCTCGGTGTCGACCTCGCCCATGTAGACGACGCAGTCGAGGTCGAGCAGCGCGCACGCGGTGGCCGTCGCGACGCCGTGCTGGCCCGCGCCGGTCTCGGCGATGACCCGCTTCTTGCCCATCCGCTTGGTGAGCAACGCCTGGCCCAGCACGTTGTTGATCTTGTGGGAGCCGGTGTGGTTCAGGTCCTCGCGCTTGAGGAACACGCGCGCGCCGCCGGCGTGCTCGCCGAAGCGCTTGGCCTCGGTGAGCAGCGACGGACGGCCGGCGTACTCGCGCAGCAGGCGGTTGAACTCGTTCAAGAACTCCGGGTCGTGGCGGGCCTTCTCGTACTCGGTGGCGACCTCGTCGACGACGCCGATCAGCGCCTCCGGCATGAACCGCCCGCCGTACGGGCCGTAGTAGCCGCGCTCGTCCGGGTCGTGTTTGCCGTGTTCGCCCGTCACCGCGACGGCCTCGGGCAGGCGGGGTGGGACCCGGCGGTGACCAGCTTGACCAGGGCACCCTTCGGGTCGCCGGACGCGACGAGCCCCTCGCCGACCAGCACCGCGTCGGCGCCGTGGCCGGCGTAGGACATCAGGTCGCCCGGGCCGCGGACGCCGGATTCGGCGACCTTGTAGACGTCCATCGGCAGGCCGGGGGCCAGCCGCGAGAAGACGTCGCGGTCCACCTCGAGGGTGTGCAGGTTGCGCGCGTTGACGCCGATGACCTTGGCGCCCGCCTCGAGGGCCCGGTCGGCCTCCTCGGCGTTGTGGATCTCCACCAGCGCGGTCATGCCGAGCGATTCGACGCGGTCGAGCAGGGCGACGAGCGCGTTCTGCTCCAGCGCGGCGACGATCAGCAGCACCATGTCGGCGCCGTGCAGGCGGGCCTCGTGCACCTGGTACGGGCTGACGATGAAGTCCTTGCGCAGGATGGGGATGTCCACCGCGGCGCGGACCGCGTCCAGGTCGGCCAGCGAACCGCCGAAGCGGCGCTGCTCGGTGAGCACGCTGATCACGCGCGCCCCGCCGGCTTCGTAGTCCTTCGCCAGCGCGGCCGGGTCGGGGATGTCGGCCAGCTCGCCCTTCGAAGGGCTGCGCCGCTTGACTTCGGCGATGACGCCGATGCCGGACTCGCGCAGGGCGGCCATCACGTCGCGCGGCGCCGGGGCGGCGGCCGCGCGCAGCTTCAGCTCGTCGAACGGCAGCGCGGACTCCCGCACGGCGAGATCTTCCCGCACGCCGGCGACAATGTCTTCGAGCACGCTCACCGGGCGCCCCCACCAGGGCGCGTGCTCACGGATTCACTCGCAAGGTCGCTCACAAAAACCTTCCCCTTCCCGCCGAAACGATGCTAACCCCCGCATCCGCGACGCCCGGTTCCGGGTGTGCGCGTTACTCCGAATGCCTCCCCCGCACGTCGGTCGGATCTTCCCCTTCGGACAGGGCCTCCCACAGCTCCGCGTCGGGGTCACGGACCTTTTTCCGGGTGGCCGGAGCCGCGTACTTCGCCCCGAGCCGGGTGGCCCGGGACGCACCCTTGACGGCTGCCAACCCGCCGGTGGCGACGAGAATTCCCCCGAGCACGGCCAGGCCGCGGCCCAGCAGCATCTGGGTGACCGGCAGGCCGTCGGCGTAGCCGGAGAACCGGACCCCGGCGACGCCGAGCCAGACCGCCGCCACGCCGGCCAGCGCCAGCACGACGCCGAGCGCGCGCCGCGCCCAGCCGCCGGTGGCCACCAGCCCGGCCACGCCGGCCAGGGCCAGCAGTGCCAGCGGCACGAGCGCGGCGGCCTGCTGCTCGCCGGTCTCGCGGTAGAGCACCGTCCCGCGCACGCCGCCGTCGCGGAACTCGGCGAACCACGTCAGCCGTGACGCACCCCACAACGCGGCCGCGCCCAGCAGGAGCGCGGTCACCATCATCCACAGTGGACGCTTCGAGGGGGCCGGGTCCGGGCCCGGCGCGTCAGACACGGGCGGCGTCCGCGGCCGGGTCGAGGGCGCCCGCCGGCACCATCGTCTGCGCCGCGGCCACCGCCGACAGCACGGTCCGGGCCTTGTTCAGCGACTCGGTGTCCTCGTAGTCCGGCACCGAGTCGGCGACCACCCCGCCGCCCGCCTGCACGTGCGCGATGCCGTCCTTGACCAGCGCCGTGCGGATCGCGATCGCGGTGTCGGCGTCGCCGGCGAAGTCGAGGTAGCCGACGACCCCGCCGTAGAGCGCGCGGCGGACCGGCTCGAGCTCCTCGATCAGCTCCATCGCGCGGACCTTCGGCGCACCGGACAGCGTCCCGGCCGGGAAGCACGCCGTGACCGCGTCGAACGCCGTCTTGCCCTCGGCCAGCTCGCCGGTGACGGTGGACACGATGTGCATGACGTGGCTGTAGCGCTCGATCTGGAAGAAGTCGACCACGCGCACGGTGCCCGGCTTGCAGACCTTGCCGAGGTCGTTGCGGCCGAGGTCGACGAGCATCAGGTGCTCGGCGCGCTCCTTTTCGTCGGCCAGGAGGTCCTTGGCCAGCTTCGCGTCCTCTTCGGGGTCGGCACCACGCCAGCGGGTGCCCGCGATCGGGTGCGTGGTCGCGCGGCCGTCCCGCACGGTGACCAGGGATTCGGGGCTGGAGCCGACGATGTCGAAGCCTTCGAGCCGCAGCAGGTACATGTACGGGCTCGGGTTGGACGTCCGCAGCACGCGATAGATGTCGAGCGCGTCGGCCGCGGTCGGGATCTCGAACCGTTGCGACGGCACGATCTGGAACGCTTCGCCGGCCTTGATCGCTTCGACGGCCTTCTCGACGGCCGCGTGGAAGTCTTCCTTGGACCGCTTCCGCACGAAGTCCGGCGCGGGCCGGTCGAACGCGGCGACGGTGGCGGGCGCGGCCACCTGCAGCTGCTCGGTCATCGCGGAGAGGCGGGCGACGGCGTCGTCGTAGGCCGCGTCCACGCGCTCGGGCGAATCGTCCCAGTTGACGGCGTTCGCGATGAGCGTGACCGTGCCCTCGTGGTGGTCGAACGCGGCCAGGTCGGTGGCCAGGAGCATGGTCAGCTCGGGCACGTCGAGGTCGCGCTCGGCCAGCTCGGGCAGGTTTTCCAGCCAGCGCACGGCGTCGTAGCCGATGTAGCCGACCATGCCGCCGGTCAGCGGGGGCAGCCCGGGCAGCGGCTCGGTGTGCAGGGCCTCGATGGTCTCGCGCAGGACCTCCAGGGGGTTGCCCTCGCTGGGCAGGCCGACCGGCGGGGTGCCGGTCCAGACCGCTTCGCCGTCGCGGACGGTGAGCGCGGCCGGGCTGCGGACGCCGATGAACGACCAGCGGGTCCAGGACGCACCGTTCTCGGCGGACTCGAAGAGGAACGTGCCGGGCCGGTCGGCGGCGAGCTTGCGGTACACCCCGATCGGCGTCTCGCCGTCGGCGAGGACCCGGCGCACGACCGGGATCACGCGGCGGCTCTCGGCGAGGACGCGGAAGTCTTCGCGGGACGGGCTGACCGTGCCGGGACCGGCCGGACCGGCGGATGCGCTGACCATGGACCTCATTGTGCCGGTCCCCCGGCACCCGGCTTCTCCGGGTGTCGAATTCAACGCTCATTGAATTTCATGGATCCGTGCGTCATGATGGGTGCGTGAGCACCACGGACCACACCGAGACTACTGCCCGTCGCCGCGGGCGCCGCCCGGCCGGCCAGGACACCCGCACGGCGCTGATCGACGCCGCGCGGTCGGTGTTCGCCGAAAACGGCTACGACGGTGCGACCGTGCGCGCGATCGCCACTCGCGCCGGCGTCGACGCGGCGATGGTCAACCACTGGTTCGGCAGCAAGGAGGGCCTGTTCGCCCAGGCGGTCCTCGAGCTGCCGTTCGACCCCCTGGAGCTGCAGAAGGCGCTGCGCAACGGCCCCGCCGACGAGCTGGGCGAGCGGATCGTCCGCACGTTCATCACCCGCTGGGACAGCGCGGGCGGCGGCCAGTTCGTGGCGCTCATCCGCAGCATCACCGGCCACGAGCAGGCCGGCCACGTGCTGCGCGACTTCTTCCAGCGGTTCTTCAGCGGGCTGATCACCTCGATCGGCTCGGACCGCAACGCGCTGCGGATGAACCTGTGCGCGACCCAGATGGTGGGCCTGGGCATGGTCCGGTACGTGGCGAAGTTCGAACCGCTCACCACCGAGGACGTCGAGGTGCTGGTGCGGGCGATCGCGCCGAACCTGCAGCGCTACCTGACCGGCGAGATCGGCTGACCCCGCGACCGGAATCGCGTCGAAGCCGCAAGAAAAGGCACAAGTCAACCGGCTCGCGCGTCACCCGAATGCCGGACGAATTGCGGCCGATCGCCATTCGTGGACACCATTCGCACAATCGTGGAATTGAGCGATTCGTAGTATCGCCGCATGAAGCCAACGTCTTCGGGACCCGCCGCGAGAACACTGGCCGCTTCGCTGCGCGAAGAACGCGAAGCGCGCAAAATCGGCCTGCGGGCTCTCGCCGACAAACTGGGCATCCTCCCCCAGTTGCTGTCCGTGTGGGAAAAGGGACAGCGCCTGCCGAGCGTCGAAGACGTGTCGGCGATCCTGGCGCTGCTCGGCGTCACCGGGGAAAAGCGCGACCGGATCCGGGCGCTCGCCCGGCACGCCCGCGAACCCAACTGGCTCGCTTCGGGCAACACCGATCTGCCCTTCGCGCTCACCACGAGACTGGACCTCGAACGGACCGCGAACGCCATCACCTCGTGGTCGCCGCTGATCGTTCCCGGGCTGCTGCAGACCCCGGACTACATCCGCGCCATCGTGGACAGTTCCGCGGTCCCGATCGAACAGGCCGACCGGCAACTGCGGGTCCGGCTCGCCCGGCAGGCGATTCTCACCCGCCGCGAACCCATCCGGTTCACCGCTTTGCTCGGCGAACGTTCCCTGCAGGAGGATTTCGGCATTCCCGGGGTCATGTCCGACCAGATCGACCACCTGGAGGCGGTGTCACAGCGCCGGAACATCAGCCTGCGGATCGTCCCCGCCGGAATCGGTTACCACCCCGGCCTGATCGGCCCGTTCGAAATCTACGAGTTCCCCGGTTCGCCGCCGATCGTCTCCGTCGAACACGTCTGCTCGACGGCTTTCCTGCACGAGGACGCGCAGATTTCCGGGCACCAGCAGGTGGCCAGGCTGCTCGCCAAGGCCGCGCTGAGCGAGGAGGCTTCCCTGGCGCTGCTCCGGGACGCCGCCCGGTGACCGGACGGCTACCGCGCGAGCAGCAGCGCGATGAGCGCCAGCGCGCCGGGGACCACCTGCACGAACAGGATCCGCTTGCTGGCCGTCGCGGCGCCGTAGAGGCCCGCGACGATCACGCAGACGATGCCGTAGAGCTTGAGCTGGAACCCGGTCGGGTCGCTCGCGATGAGGCCCCACACCAGCGCGAGCGCCAGGAAGCCGTTGTACAGCCCCTGGTTGGCGGCGAGCGTCTTGGTCTCCTCCGCGAACTCCTTCGTGGTGCCGAAGCCGGCGCGGGCGCGGGGCGACGTCCAGAGGAACATCTCCAGGACGACGATGTAGAGGTGGATCAGGGCGACGAGCCCGACCAGGATGTCGGCGACGATGGTCACGCGTGCTCTTTCTCATCCGCCAGGAGGAGGCGTTCCTCGGTGTCGAAGCAGGTGTGCGTGCCGGTGTGACAGGCCGGGCCGGTCTGGTCGACGCGCAGCAGCACCGTATCGCCGTCGCAGTCGATCCGCACCTCGCGAACGTGCTGGTAGTGCCCGGACGTTTCGCCCTTCACCCACAGCTTCTGCCGGCTGCGCGACCAGTACGTCCCGCGGCGGGTGGCCAGTGTCGCCGCGAGGGCGTCGTCGTTCATCCAGGCCATCATCAGCACGTCCGAAGTGGCGTGTTCGACGACGACCGCGGCGATCAGGCCGTCGGCGTTGCGCTTGAGGCGCGCCGAGACGGCCGCGTCCAGGGTCATGCGGTGGCTCCCAGGATGTGCCGCTTGAGCGGCATCGAGTTCAGCAGGACGAACGCGTAGCCGTAGCCGGCGAAGGACAGGCCGGAGAACAGCTTGTTGAACCACAGCTCGGCGGCGAGCAGCAGGAACGCGTGCAGCAGCGCGAAGACGACGGTGACGACCAGGCCGCCGATCCGCGCGCTGCCCATCTTCAGCACGAGCCCGGTGGTCACCACGGCCCCGAGCAGCAGCGCGAGCGCGGGCATCCGGTAGATGGCCAGGCCCGCCCCGGCGCTCAGCACCGGGATCAGGTCGAGCAGCGCCCACGCGACCGGGAGCCCGACCAGCAGGCCGGCGGTCACCTTCACCTCGACGGGTGCCTGCCAGGACTTCACCGGACCTCGACCCCGCCTTCGCGCAGGGCGCCCTTGACGTCCCCGATCGTCAGCTGTCCGAAGTGGAACACGCTGGCGGCGAGCACGGCGTCGGCCCCGGTCCGCACCGCGGGCAGGAAGTGCTCGACGGCCCCCGCTCCCCCGCTGGCGATCACCGGGACGCGCACGGCCTTGCGCACCAGTTCGAGGAGTTCGAGGTCGAAGCCGTTCTTCGTGCCGTCGGCGTCCATGGAGTTGAGCAGGATCTCGCCGACGCCCAGCTCCTCGCCGCGGGCCGCCCACTCGACGGCGTCGATCCCGGTGCCGCGGCGGCCGCCGTGGGTGGTGACCTCGAAGCCGGAGGCGGTCGGCTCGCCGCCCTCGGGCACGCGGCGGGCGTCGACGGACAGCACGATGCACTGGGCACCGAACCGCCGCGACGCCTCGCTGAGGAACTCGGGCCGCGCGATGGCGGCGGTGTTGATGCTCACCTTGTCGGCGCCGGTCCGCAGCAGCCGGTTGACGTCGTCGTTGCTGCGGACGCCGCCGCCGACGGTGAGCGGGATGAACACCTGCTCGGCGGTCCGGCGGACGACGTCGTAGGTGGTCTCGCGGTCCCCGGAGGAGGCCGTGACGTCGAGGAAGGTGAGCTCGTCGGCGCCTTCGGCGTCGTAGCGCCGGGCCAGCTCGACAGGGTCTCCGGCGTCACGGAGGCCGGCGAAGTTGACCCCCTTCACCACCCGGCCCGCGTCGACGTCGAGACAGGGGATCACCCGCACCGCGACAGACATGGCCACCAGCGTAGTCAAGGGGGTCGGACCGGCCGCGATCCGGCATCCGCCGTTCACGCCCCGGCCACCCGGTTCGTCTAGTTTCCGCGCGTGCGCAGACTCCTCCCGGTGGCCGTGGCCGCCGTCTCCCTCCTGACCGCCGTCCCCGCGTCGGCCGCTCCCCGCGACCCGGCGCCCGTCCTCCAGACCCAGGCCTTCGTCGACGACGCCGGCGCCACCCCGGCCGACGCCGACGCCGACGACCCGGCCATCTGGGTGCACCCGCGCGACCCCGAGCGCAGCGTCGTCCTCGGTGCCCTGAAGGAAGGCGGCCTCGCCGCGTTCGACCTCGGCGCGCGGACCCTGCAGCTGGTCCCCGCCGGCCCCGGCGGGCGGTTCAACAACGTCGATGTCGTCGGGGACCTGGCCGTCGTCAGCGACCGGGGCCGGGACCGCGTCCGCGTCTACCGGATCGACCCCGCGGGCGCGGCGGCCGGCGCGCACGTGCTGCGGGACGTCACCGACCCCGCCGCCGCACCGGTGTTCTCCGCGTCGGAGTCCGAAGTGGACGAGCAGCGGACCGCCTACGGCCTGGCCGCGGGCCGGGACCCGCGCACCGGTGTCCGGTGGGTCGCGGTGACCCGGCGGCACGAAACGCGAGTGGCGCTGCTGCGGCTGGTGGACCGGCCGGGCGGGTCGGTCGGCACCGCGCCGATCGACACCGTGGACCTGCCGGCGCGGTTCCGGCTGCCGGACGGGACCTCGTGGTCGCCGTGCGAGGAGCCCGGCGAGGGACCCCAGCTGGAGGGCTCGGTGCTCGACGGCCGCGTGCTCTACACCGCCCAGGAAGACGTCGGGATCTGGCGGATCCCGCTGACGTCCGGGGGCTTCGGGCGGCCCGAGCTGATCGACCGCGTGCGCTCCTTCGGCGTCCCCTCGCGCTGGGACGCGGCTTCGGAGGAGTGCGTCCCGGACGGCGCCGACCCCGGCTACGGCGGCCGCCGGCTGACGGCCGACGCGGAGGGGCTGGCGGTGGCGAACGGCACGCTGTTCGCCTCCAGCCAGGGCGACTCGCGGTTCGTCGTGTACGGCCGGCACGTCCGTGACCTGCGGATCGTCGCGGGCCGCGGCACGGACTCGGTCGAGCACTCCGACGGCTCGGCGATCAGCACCGCTTCCCTCGGCCGCCGCTTCCCGCACGGCCTCCTGGTGGTCCACGACGGCGAGCGCCGCCCGTCGGCCGGGGACCTGCCGACCACGGGTTTCGCGTTCGTCCGGCTGGAGGACGTCCTGCCCCGGTGAAAAAAGTTCCGTCCGCCGTGCAGCGGCACGGCCCCCTCGCGCGTCCACAGGAGTGACCGAAAGGACGCGTGTGACCTTCGAAGAGTTCGTGGCGGAGCGGCTGGACGGGCTGCTCCGCTACGCCACCGTCCTGACGAACGACCCGCACCTGGCGCAGGACGTCGTCCAGGACGTGCTCCTGCGCGCCCAGCAGCGGTGGGACGGCATCGCCGCGCCGCCGGCCTACGTGCGGCGGATGATCACCAACGAGTACCTGTCCTGGCGGCGGCGGGCGGTGCGGCGGATGGTGTCGAGCAGCCACGACGTCCTCGACGACTTGGGCCCGCCCGAACCCGACCCCGCGACCGCCTACGACGAGCGGGACGCCATGCTCGGCCTGCTCGCCACGCTGCCCCGCAAGCAGCGCGCGGCCGTCGTGCTGCGGTACTACGAGAACTACTCCGACGCCGAGATCGCCGCCGTCCTGCGCTGCGGCGCGTCGACCGTGCGCAGCCAGATCTCGCGCGCCCTGACCACCCTGCGCCAAGCCGGGTTGAAGCACACCGCCGTCACCACCGGAGCCCCCGAATGACCCGCAGCGACCACGACACCGAGACGCTGATCCGGGACAGCCTCGACCGCCTCGCCGCCCGCGCCCCGGACGGCCACGCGGTGCGCGACGCGCTCGCCCGTGCCGGGCGGAGGCGGCGGCCGGCGACCCGGCTGGCCCTGGTCGCCGCCGCCGTGGTCGTGGTGGTCGTCGGCGTCATCTCCGGCACGCAGCTGCTGACCCGGCCGGACCTGGCGCCGGCCGCGAGCCGGCCGGTGCTCGGCTACGGCCCGGAGTGGCTGCCGGACGGCTTCACCGAGCAGTACCGCGAAGGCGGCCCCGGGCTCACCCCGCAGGTCCGGCAGTGGACGGCCGGCTTCGCCAAGGTCACGCTGACGGCGTACCCCACCGCCGACCCCGAGTGGTCGCAGACGGCGCTGCGGATCGCGTCCATCAAGGACCAGGTCTTGGTGCACGGCCGGGTCGCCATGCTCACCGGCTCCCGCGGCACCGCGGAGCTCACCTGGCTGGCCGACGAGCAGCACGTGCTGGTCGTGCAGGTCCTCGGGATCCCGGACGCCGGCGCGATCGCCCAGCGGGTCGCCGGCTCGGTCGCCACCGACCCGGTCGGCGTCCGCGGCGAGCTGCGGTTCGGCCCGCTGCCGGCCGGGCTGGCCGAACGTTCGACCGTGGTGAAGGGCACCGGCCCCGGTGACGCGGGTACCGAGCTGACCGCGGCCGACCCGGCCCGGCCGTCGGTCGCCGCGGTCCGGGCCGCCGCCGGCCGCGATGCGCCCGGCGTGCAGGGTGCCGAACCGGTGACCGTCCGCGGCGGCGAAGGTTTCTTCGTGCCGCCGGCGACCGGGCGGGACGCGATGGTCGCGGTGCCGCTGCCGTCGGGGCGCTGGCTGACGGTCTCGGGAGCGCGGCCGGAGGCCGAGCTGATCGCCGTCGCGAACGGCGTCCAGCTCGACCCGGCACCCGACTACCGCTGGCTCGGGCGGGCTACCAGTTGATCATCGGGAACCAGATGATCCCGAGCCGGCCCAGCACGCGGACGTCCCAGTAGAGCAGCGTGAACGTGCCGCCGACGAGCAGGGCCACGCCGGTGACGGTGGCGATCCGCGCCGGTTTCGCGGCCAGCCAGCGCTGCACGCGCCCGCCCGTGGCGTAGGTCAGGATCAGGAACAGCACCGCCATGACGACGATGTTGCCGAGCGACTGCAGCGCGAACGCGGCGGCGCCGTAGAGGACGTCGTGCTGCTCGGCGGCGTCGCGGAACATGATCCGGAAGAGCGGGTACGGCCGTCCGATGAGGAACCCGCCGATGAGCGCGCCCATCAGCACGAGGGGCGCGGCGGGGTGGCGGCGCGTGAAGCCGGCGAAGGGGTTGCGGAGGATGCCGAGGGCGATCAGGCCCATCAGGAGGAAGACCAGGCCGACGACGCCGAAGGCGACCATGGACTGGATGCTGCGCGGGGAGAGCCCGGTGGTCTTCGCGGTGGAGAACTGCGGCATCCGCGTGCCGACGAGCGCGACGATGACGCCGTAGACGACGGACACGGTGAGCATGCCGGCGGAGATCCAGCCGAGCGGTTTGAGCGCGTTCCGCTTCCCGCCTGCCTGGTCGCCGACCAGCGGCGCGACGGCGCCGAACGCGGCGATGTTGCAGGCGGTGAAGGAACCCGCGAGGCCGGAGACGAAGGCGAAGAGCGTCCCGGCGAGGACGCCGCTGATCGGGGTGGCTTTGGCGTCGTGGCCGAGGAGCCCGTTCGCGACGCTGTCGCCGATCACGGAGTCGACGAAGGGGGCCGACCAGATGGCGGTCAGCACGAACCCCGCCACGACCGCCGCGACGGCGATCGCGGCCCGGCGCGCGGGATACGGCCCGGCGCCGAAGAAGCCTGCCTGCGGATGAACCGGTACTTGCTGTTTGACCGCCATCGATGCCCTCCAGGGTGCGGGAACCCAGCCCGAAAAGCGTTGCAGGTAGATGTGTTGAAACGCTTCGGCCAGGCGTGTGGGCTTTCCGCGCCGAAAGGCCTATGCATTCTTCACACCGGTCACGGTGGGACATGACCTTCCCCGGCGGCGCCGAGTGCGGTCTCGCGTGGGCGGTACACCGCTACCCGGGCATCGCCGTCCGCCACCCGGCTACGGTGGGCTCATGACCTCCGAGACCGACCGCCTCGCCGCCGAGCGCTACGTCGTCCTGACCACGTTCCGGCGCGACGGGCGGGCCGTGCCGACCCCGATCTGGGTGGCCGGCCGCGACGGCGAGCTGGTGCTGTGGTCGGTGCGCGAGGCCGGCAAGGTCAAGCGCATCCGCAACAGCGGCCGCGTCGAGGTCCAGGCCTGCGACGTCCGCGGGCGGAAGACGCACGGCGCGAAGGTCTCCGGCCAGGCCCGGCTGCTGGACGCCGCCGAGACCGAGCAGGTCCGGCGGGCGATCGCCCGCAAGTACGGCATCGTCGGGCGGGTCACGATGTTCTTCTCGAAGCTGCGCGGCCCGGAGGACCGGACGGTCGGCATCGCGGTCAAAGTGGACGGCTGAAGCTGCGGAAGCCGCGCCGCAGGTAGTTCGGCAGCGCGTTCGGGTGGTCGAGCGTCGAGGTGTGCAGCCAGACGCGCCGCGTCCCGGGCAGCGCCCACGCGTCGGCGACGACGAGGGTGAGCGCGCACCCGCCGAGTCCTTTCCCGACGAACTCCGGCAGCAGGCCGAACGTGGTGATCTCGACGTCGTTCCCGGGCTGCGGCTCGAAATCCGCGGCGCCGGCGAGTTCGCCGTGGTATTCGACGAGCCGGTATTCGCGGCGGGGTGCGGCGAGCCAGCGGTCCCACTCGGCGTCCCCGCGGGTGGCGCCCGGCCACCGGTACGGCGTCCCGATCCGGACGTGCAGCTCACGGATCAGCGGCCCCGGCCCGGTGGTCCGCAACGCGACCCCGTCGACGAGCGGAGCGGGGTTCAACTGGCCGGCGGCGGTCATTTCGAGCTGGGTGACGATCTCCTCCACCCGCGGCAACCTACGACGCACGGCGTCCGCTGTCAGCCGCTTTTCGGCCTCAAGCGGCGGCGTGCAGGGCGGCCGCAGGCGGTCACGGCTGCCCGGCCAGCAGCCGCTCGACCAGCGCGGTGACCAGGTCGCGGCGCTCCTGCTCGGTGAACAGGTCCGGCAGCGTCAGCCGTTCCATGATCAGCCAGTTCAGCGCCAGCCACAGCAGGACCACCATCGTGCCGTCGCCGGGCAGGCCGGACTTCTCGTGGTACTCGACGTTGAAATCGACGTCCGTGCGGATGCGGCTGGTCAGCACTTCCCGCAGTTCCGGACGGCGCGCGGCTTCCAGCCGCAGTTCCAGCAGGGCCAGGAAGCCCGTCGGGAACGCGGCCACGCGGTCGACCAGCTCGTGCATCAGCGCGGTGACGCGGGCGCGGTCACGCGGGCCCGCCAGGCCGCCCGCGATCACCGCGTCGTCCACCAGCCGCTCGTAGACCCGCTCTCCCGCGTGCTTGAGGATTTCGCCGCGGTTGGCGAAGTAGTTGGACGCCGTGCCGACCGGCACCTCGGCCTGCTGGTCGACCGCGCGGAAGGTGAGCCCGCGCGCGCCCTCGTTGGCCAGGACTTCGATCGCGGCGTCGAGCAGCGCCGCGCGCCGCTCGGGATTGCGTCGCACCATGACGTTGACACCACTCCAGACGTAGTACTACCACGGCCTCAACCACTTCGCCCAAAGTACTACATCCGGAGTTAATCCACATGCGCAAGCTCGTGCCCGGCGATCCGCTGGCCCTGGCGCGGCGGCTCAAGGCCGAGACGGCCTGGACATCTGGCTGTGCGGGCGATCGACGAACTGGTGGTCAAGTCCTACCCGGTGGTCGCGGGGATCACGACCTACCGCGCCTGGACCTTCGCGACCGCGGCGAGCGCCTCGGGCAGCGTGAACGCGCCGGCGTAGAGCGCCTTCCCGACGATCGAGCCCTCGACCCCGTCGGACGCCAGGCCCGCCAGCGCGACGAGGTCGGCCACGCTCGACACCCCGCCGGAGGCGATCACCGGTGCGTCGGTGCGGGCGACGACGTCACGCAGCAGGTCGAGGTTCGGGCCGCGCAGCGTGCCGTCCTTGCTGACGTCGGTGACGACGTAGCGGGACGCGCCGTCGCGGTCGAGGCGTTCCAGGACGTCCCACAGGTCGCCGCCATCGGAGGTCCAGCCGCGGGCCGAGAGGCGGTGGCCGGCCTCGGTGATCCGCACGTCGAGGCCGATCGCGACGCGGTCGCCGTACTCGCCGATCACCCGGGAGGTCCACTCCGGGTCTTCGAGCGCGGCGGTGCCGAGGTTGACCCGCCGGGCCCCGGTGTCCAGGGCGGCCTTCAGCGACGCGTCGTCGCGGATGCCGCCGGACAGCTCGACCTTGACGTCGAGCGTGCCGACGACCTCGGCGAGCAGCTCGCGGTTGCTGCCCTTGCCGAACGCGGCGTCGAGGTCGACCAGGTGGATCCACTCGGCGCCGTCGCGCTGCCAGGCCAGGGCGGCTTCCAGGGGGCTGCCATAGGAGGTCTCGGTGCCGGCCTCGCCCTGGACGAGTCGCACGGCCTGGCCATCGGCCACATCAACGGCGGGAAGCAGCGTGAAAGTCACGCGGGTAACTCTAGGGCGGCGACCCGGCTCACCCGGTCAGAGGGTCGCCAGCCAGTTGCGCAGCAGATGCGCCCCGGCGTCGCCCGACTTCTCCGGGTGGAACTGGGTGGCCCACAGCGGCCCGTTCTCGACCGCGGCGACGAAGTCCTCGCCGTGGTGGGCCCAGGTGACCTTCGGTTCCTGGCCGGGCAGGCCGTCCAGTTCCCACGCGCGCGCGGCGTAGGAGTGCACGAAGTAGAACCGTTCGTCCGGGTCCAGCCCGGCGAACAGCTGCGAGTCCGCGGGCGCGCGCACGGTGTTCCACCCCATGTGCGGCAGGACGTCGGCGTGCAGCCGGTCGACGACCCCTGGCCACTCGCCGGTGCCCTCGGTCTCCTCGCCGTGCTCGACGCCGCGGGAGAAGAGGATCTGCATGCCGACGCAGATGCCGAGCACCGGCCGCCCGCCGGCCAAGCGCTTGCCGATGATCCGGTGCCCGTGCACGTCCAGCAGCCCCGCCATGCAGGCGGAGTAGGCGCCGACGCCGGGAACGACCAGGCCGTCGGCTTCGACGGCGGCATGCGGGTCGGCGGTGACCTCGACGTCGGCCCCGGCGCGCGCCACAGCGCGTTCGGCGGAGCGGAGGTTGCCGGAACCGTAGTCGAGGATCACCACACGAGACACGCCACCCAGCGTAGCCGTCGCTCTCAGCGGCGTTCGAACGAATAGACGTCGGTCACGGTGTTGCAGGGCGACGGCGGCACGACCTCGACGCGCAGCACGCCGGCGTCGTAGTCGACGCCTTCCGGGGTGAAGGTGCCCGTGCAGGTGCTGACCAGCGGGACCTGGCCGAGCTCGTGCACGTCCGCGGTGACGTCGCGGCCGTCGAGCGGCCGGGCGAGGTCGATCTGCAGGAGCTGCAGGTTGGTCGGGTACAGGTCGTTGTACGGGTCGCTCGTCGCGCAGATCAGGCGCGTCACGCCGACGAAGTCACAGCCCTGGGCGCTGCGGACGTGGTGGTCGAGGTGGATGCGGGCGGCGACCGGCAGGTCGCCCGCCTGCCGCGGGCCGCGGGGGTTGAGGAACGGCGTCGGGGAGACGTAGAGGCGGTCGATTTCGCCGAGCGGGCCGGAGACGAGCCACTGCCCGTCGGGCGTGGCCGCGACCTGGGCGTTCGCGTTCACGGCCGGCTCGTCGGGCTGCAGCGGGTGGACGAACTCCGTCGTGGTCCCGTCGGGCCGGGTGACCAGGTACATCTTCGTCGTGGGCGTCGGGGTGCGGGTGTCCTGGTAGACGTCGAAGACGTAGCCGCGCAGCGAATCGGGGTCGCCGACGTGGCCCCAGCCCTCGTCCTTGAGCGGCTGCGGGATGGTGGCGGCGTTGCGGTAGACGAGCTCGGGGACGTGGCCGGGCCGTCGCAGCGTGGCGAGGCCTTCGCCGCTGATCCGGTTCTCGGCGGTGGTGTGGCCGACCTGCCGCCAGCCACTGCCGTGCGCGGTGGCGACGCCGGCGCCGGCGAGCAGGGTGGCGGTGGTGAGGGCGAGCAGACTTGCCGTCCGCAGTGTGCGCATGTGCGCTCCTCGGGAGTGGAGGCCTTGGCGGCGGCGACGTCATCCTGCCACAGAGCGCACGCTCCCCGGAAAAATCTTGAAGACACCCGTTTGAGCGTCCCGCTCGCCGGGTATCACTTCACCCGATCGTGTGCGCTGAGGTGCCACGACCGGACGCCAGGGAGGCGAAGATGGCCGAGGACGATCTGCTGTCCCAGATGCTGCACGCCTGGCGCGACGACATCGAAAGCGTGCCGTTCCCGCAGTTCAGCGAGCTGCTGATCCCGCGCCAGCAGACCCGCCCACGGTGCGGCCCGAGCACGTCTGCTGCGCGCGTGACGAACGCCACGCGGAGAACAGACGCCTGACTGTGGTTTCCTGCGGGGGCCGCATCGACGCGTCCCCCGGGAGCCCTCATGAGTCGCACCCCTGACCCGCACGACTTCCTCGACCTCGACGCCGGGCTCGCCGAGGAGGAACGGGCGATCCGCGACGCCGTCCGCGCGTACGCGAAGGACCAGCTGCTCGGCCACGTCGCCGACTGGTACGAAACCGGCGCGCTCCCCGCCGCGGAACTCGCGAAGGGCTTCGGCTCGCTCGGCCTGCTCGGCATGCACCTGGAGGGCTACGGCTGCGCCGGCACCAGCGCCGTGGCCTACGGCATCGCGTGCCGCGAGCTCGAGGCCGTCGACTCGGGCCTGCGCAGCTTCGTCTCGGTGCAGGGATCGCTGGCGATGTACGCGATCCACCAGTGGGGCAGCGAAGAGCACCGGCAGGAGTGGCTGCCGCGGATGGCGACCGGCGAAGCGCTGGGCTGCTTCGGGCTGACCGAGCCGGACGCGGGCAGCGACCCGGGCTCGATGCGGACGCGGGCGGTGCGCGACGGCGACGACTGGGTGCTGTCCGGCACGAAGATGTGGATCACCAACGGAACCGTCGCCGACGTCGCGGTCGTCTGGGCCCAGACCGACGACGGCATCCGCGGCTTCGTGGTCCCGACGGCCACGCCGGGCTTCACCGCGAACGAGGTCAAGCACAAGCTGTCGCTGCGGGCGTCGCTGACCGCGGAACTGGTGCTCGACGGCGTCCGGCTGCCGGCGTCGGCGGCGTTCCCCGAGGTCCGCGGGCTGCGCGGGCCGCTGTCCTGCCTGAACGAAGCTCGCTACGGGATCCTGTTCGGGGTCGTCGGGGCGGCACGCGCGTGCTACGAAGCCGCGCTGGAGTACACGCTGTCGCGGTCGCAGTTCGGGAAGCCCCTGGCAGGGTTCCAGCTGACCCAGCGCAAGCTCGCCGACCTGGTCGTCGAGGTCAACCGCGCCGGGCTGGTGGCGCTGCAGATCGGCCGGCTGAAGGACGCCGGTTCGCTGCACCACAACCACGTCAGCTTCGGGAAGATGGCGAACGTCCGGTCGGCGCTGGACGTGGCCCGGACCGCGCGGTCGATGCTGGGCGCCAACGGGATTTCGCTGGAGTACCCGGTGATGCGGCACATGGCCAACCTCGAGACGGTGCTGACGTACGAGGGCACCGAGGAGATGCACGCGCTGTCACTCGGTCAGGCGGTCACGGGGCTCGCGGCGTTCCGCTGACCGGTTTTTGTCGGTGGTGCCCGCTAGCTTCGGCGGCATGACGTTTTCCGAGTTCGAAACCGTGGTGGAGCTGCGGCGCTACACCTTGCACCCCGGCCGGCGCGACGAGCTGATCGAGCTGTTCGAGCGCGAGTTCGTCGAGCCTCAGGAGGCGGCGGGCGCGCACTTGTTCGGGCTGTTCCGGTCGAGAGCGTCACCGGACGAGTTCGTGTGGCTGCGCGGCTTCCGCACGATGTCCGAGCGCAAGGCGGCCCTGGAAGCGTTCTACTCCGGCCCGGTGTGGCAGGAACACCGGTCGGCGGCGAACGCGACGATGGTCGACTCCGACAACGTGCTGCTGCTGCGCCCGGTCCGCCGCGGCCTGGCGGCGCCACCACCGGGCGCGGGCGTGCACGTGACGATTTCGCCACCCGCTCCCCCACCGGAGCCGGCGTTCGCGGCGTTCGAAACCGAGCCGTCTCCGAACAACTTCCCGCAGCTGCCGGTCCGCACGGACGGCCCGTTCTCGGTGTGCTTCAGCCGGGTGCCGTCGGAGTCGTCGTTCGAGCTGGTGCCGACTACCCGGTCACTGATCCGGTGAGAGGAGTTCGATGAGCCCGGTGGGGTAGAGGATCTTGCTGCCGTCGCGGAAGTCGCGGACGTCGACCCAGCGCGCGGTGGCGGGGTCGTCGAGGATCTTCATCTCGGCGAGCTCGTACCGAGCGCGATCGGCGAACTCGGCGGCGTAGAGGAAGACGATCTCGTGCCCGGGCCGGTCCTGCCAGGTGAAGACGTTCTCGAGCACGCCGAGCAGCTCGTTGACGACGATTTCGGCGTCGAGTTCTTCGCGGAACTCCCGTTCGAGGGCATCCTTGCTGCTCTCGCCGAACTCGATGCCACCCCCGAGCGGCCGGTGGAAGGTCTGGTCCTTGAACTCGTCGTGCGCTTCGAAGACGAGAAGGGAGTCGCCGCGCCGGATGACGGCGAGCACGATGGGCCGGATCGATGGCATGGCGGCCACGCTATCGACCCGCGGCTCCCGAAGCACGAGCCCGGCAACCCGCCCGGCCCCGGCGACACCGAGCACCCCGGCGGCCACCCACCCCCGAACACCCCGGCCACGGCAACGACCACCACCCCGACGGGAGGTACACCCAGGGCGAAGACCCCATCTTGACGTCGTCCCACACTCCTCGACTGGGCCTGAATACCGGCCTGACATGGTCGGATCCTGGAGGGCGAGGCGCATGCGCAGGCTTCGGCTCGTCGTCGCCCTGGCGTTGCCCGGTCTCTTCG
Source organism: Amycolatopsis sp. NPDC004772 (assembly GCF_053601215.1). Classification (NCBI taxonomy): domain Bacteria; kingdom Bacillati; phylum Actinomycetota; class Actinomycetes; order Pseudonocardiales; family Pseudonocardiaceae; genus Amycolatopsis; species Amycolatopsis sp. NPDC004772. Next base: position 82,861 of record NZ_JBSGBK010000009.1, on the reverse strand, counting down.
GCTACGGCAAAGGCCCGCTCCCGCCGCCCGGCGAGAGTGAAGACACGTCGGGGAGCGCAAGTGCCCGCGGTGCGGCGGCACCCTCCGCCGTCGCGAAGGCAAGTCGTACTGCCGCGAGTGCGCCAGGGTGATCTACAAGTCGCCGGGGAACGGCTGAGGTGGCCGGCCCCGCGCTGCCCGACGCCGCCGTCGGGCTGGGGTCCGCATCGGCCGCTACTTCAGGGCTCCTGCTCGCGCTAGGCCCGTACTTCCTCGCGTACATCGCCTATCGCGTCCGTCGCGGCGGCGAACCCGAACACCTGCGGTACAAGCATCCCGCCGCCGGTACCCCCAGCACCGGCGACAGTGCCGCTACTCCCCCAAGAACGCCCTGATCGAAAACCCCAGCGACCCGGCATCCAGCCCGTGCGCCAGATCGTGGTCCCCGATGCTCCCGTACGTCCGGACCTCCACGTCCCGCCGCACGCCCAGCGACCGCAACCGGTGCGGCACATCGGAAAGCGCCTCCGCCACCCACGCCGCCGACGTTCCCGCCAGGTACGGCTCCACCAGCACGACGGAAGCGGACGACGCAAGCACCGCCGACCGCAGACCGGCCGCGTCGAACGGGCGGATCGTCGAGGCGTACAGCACCGTCACGTCCACGCCCGCCGTCGCGCGCAGGACCCGGTCGAGCACCGGGCCCACCGCCACCACCACGCCGGCCGACCCGGACCGCAGCCGGGTGAAGCCCACGCCCAGGTGCGGGGAAGCGTTTTCCTGCGCCGAAAGCCGCAGGTAGACCCGGCTGTCCCCGGGGATCGACTCCAGCAGCAGGCGCTCGGCCTCGGCCGGGTGACCCGGCACGTGGACCGTCCAGCCCGGCAGGGAATCGATCAGGGCGACGTCGCCCGGGGACTGGTGCGTGCGCCCCGCCGTCGGCATGTCGTACGACCCTCCCCACGACACCAGGACGCCACCCACGTCCTGGTGCGAGAAGTCCAGCTTGATCTGCTCGAAGGCGCGCTCCACCAGGAACGGCGGGAACGTGTGCACGATCGGCCGCAGGCCCGCCAGCGCCAGCCCGGCCCCCGTGCTGACCAGCAGCTGCTCGCGGATCCCGACGTTGATCACCCGGTCCGGGTGCCGCCGCGCGGCGCCGGCGAGCTGCGCGGCCGAGATGTCGGCCAGCACGACCGCGACGTCCGGGTCGGCGTCGACGATCTGCTCGGTGGTGGCGAGGAAGGTTTCCCGCATCGGCAACATCGTTCAGCCCTTCGGTTCGACGACGGCGACCACGGCGAGAGGCCGGCCGGGGTGAGTGGTGGTGAAGGCGTCGTACAGCGCGTCGTGGTCGCGGCCGGACACCGTGCGCGTCTCCCAGCCTTCGACGGCGAAGCGGCGGGCGATGCCGTCCGGCCAGCCGCGCGTCGACGACTGGTTGTCGACCACCACCGTGGTCAGGTTTTCGAGGCCTTCGCGCGCCGCGACGACGATCGCCTCGTGGTTCGAGCCTTCGTCGAGCTCGGCGTCGCCGACGAGTGTCACGACCTTCGCGTCCGTCAAGCCGCGGGCGCGCAGGCCGAGCGCGGTGCCGAACGCGATCGGCAGGCCGTGGCCGAGCGAGCCGCTGGAGATTTCGACGCCGGGGATGCGGCGCCGGTCGGGGTGGTAGCCGAGCCGCGACGCCGCGTTGGACCACGTCGCCAGTTCCGCCTCGGCGATGAAGCCCTTCGCGGTGAGCACGGCGTAGTAGGCCATCGGCCCGTGTCCCTTGGACAGCAGGAACCGGTCGCGGCCGGGCTCGCGGAAGTTCTCGGAGGTGACGTCGAGCACCCGGTCGTAGAGCACCCACAGGACGTCCAAAGTGGACTCGGCGGCGGCGCTGTGCTTTTCGTCGCCGGTCATCAGCGAAATCAGCCGGGGCAGATCGGCGTAGCCCGGTGCGGTCACAGTGGTCATGACCCGACGATGCAACCTCGACTAAACTCGAAGTCAAGGATAGCCTGACCAGGTGACCAGGCTCGCTGAACATCTCAGCATCGGACAGGTGGCGGAACGCAGCGGGGTTCCGCACACGGCACTGCGGTTCTACGAGGAGAAGGGGCTGATCAGCTCGGAGCGGTCGGCGGGCAACCAGCGCCGCTACGCACGCTCGGTGCTGCGTCGCATCGCGTTCATCCGCGCGGCGCAACGGGTCGGGCTCTCGCTCGAGGACATCAGCACGGCGCTGGAGACGCTGCCGGCGGACCACGCGCCGACGAAGGCGGATTGGGCGCGCCTGTCCCGAGACTGGCAGCACGAGCTCGACGCGCGCATCGACGCCCTGCAACGGCTTCGCGACCGCCTCACCGGCTGCGTCGGCTGCGGCTGCCTCTCCCTGCGCAGCTGCGCGCTGTACAACAACGACGACGAGCTGGCCCGCTTCGGCCCGGGCGCGAGCAAACTGCGCCCGGCGGTCGAGGGCGGCATCTAAACCGCTTGCGCGCGGGGAGGATGCTGGGGAGGCAATGAACGAAAAGGAAATCATCCGCATCTCGAAGCGGCTGTCCCGGCACCTCCGCCACGACCCCGCCGCCCTCGGCCTGACCCTGGCGCCCGGCGGCTGGGCACCGGTCGACGCGCTCCTGCGCGCGCTCGCGATCACCCGCCCGGAGCTGGACGAAGTGGTCAAGAAGAACAACAAGCGCCGCTTCGCCTTCGACGAAACGGGCACGCGCATCCGCGCCAGCCAGGGCCACAGCATCCCGGTCGACTTGGCGTTGCCGGACGCAACACCCCCGGACATCCTCTACCACGGAACGGTCGCGAAGTACCTCGACGCAATCTTCCGCGAGGGCTTGCGCCCGATGAACCGCCACGCGGTCCACCTGTCGGCAACGATCGAAACGGCCCGCACGGTCGGCGCCCGCCGCGGCAAGCCGCTGATCCTCCGCATCGACGCCGCCGCAATGACCGCGGCCGGCCACACCTTCCAAGTAAGCGCCAACGGAGTCTGGCTGACGGCTTCAGTCCCCCCGCCCTACCTCAGCCACCTCACCTAACCCCGTGTCGCCCCTCCAATCACGCGAGATCGCCGCCCAAACACGCGAGTTCCGCCCCTGATCACGCGAGTCCCGCCTTCAATCACGCGACTCCCGCCTTCGATCACGCCGACCGACCCTCCCGGCAGGCGAGCCGACCGATCAAGGACACGCCCCTCGCGTGATTGAGGGCGGGACTCGCGTGATTGGGGGCGGAACTCGCGTGATTGCGGGCCGAACTTGGTTGATCGGGGCCGGGACTCGCGTAACCACAGGCCGAACTCGCGTGACCGGACGCGGAACTCGCGTGATCAGCGGGGCATCTCGCGGGCTTGGGGAGGCATCTCGCGTGATCAGCGGGGCATCTCGCGTGATCAGCGGGGCATCTCGCGTGATTGGAGGGGCATCTCGCGTGATCAGAGGGTCGACACGGGGGTGAGGGGGCGGCGGCGGGGGCGGCCGAGGAGGCGGCGGCCCACGTCCAGGAGTTCCGTTCGCAGCTCTTCGTCGCCCAGGCCGGCCAGGTCCGGGGAGCCTCCGGCCATCGCGATCCCGGTCAACGTCACCAGGGCGTTGACGCGGGCTGCCGTGTCCGGGTCCGGGCCCGAGAGGATGCCCAGCATCGCGCGGCCGAAGCCCTCCATGCCGCCGTGGGCGGACTTCTCGATCGCGCGGGCGATGCCCGGGTCGCTCGAAAACAGCGCCACCAGCGCGCGGTGGCGGATCACCAGATCGACGAACCCCTCCAGCAGCAGGTCCACCTGCGCTCCCCGGCGCTTCAACGCCGCCGCTCGCCGGACGAGGTCGTCCAGGTCGCGGACGCCCGGCTCCGCCACCGCCTCGGTGATCTCCGCCTTCGTCTTGAAGTGGTAGTACACAGCCGCCTTGGTGATGCCCAGCGCGTCGGCGATCATCTGCAGCGACGTGCCCTCGACCCCGTGTTCGGTGAACAAGCGCAGTGCGGTCTGCAGCAGTCGGGTCCGGGTGTCCTCGGCCGGGCCGGCGGTCATTCTTCCTCCTCAGCGAGCCGTCGGAGCCTACGTCACGCCCTGTCGATCGGCAAACCGCCTTACTAGCCGAACGGCTAGGGATAAACCTTGCTGTTCGGCAAGTCACATACTTGCCGATCGGCTTGGAGTCGCCCTTGCCGATCGGCTAGCTTGGAAACGACCCTGTGGAGTGAACTGACCCCGTTCGGGCGAAACGGAGCTGACTCGTGGCGACCTTCCTGTACCGGCTCGGCCGGTTTTCCTTCCGGCGCAGAGCGCTGGTCGCGGCCGTCTGGGCGGCGGTCCTGGTGGCACTGGGCCTGGGTGCGTTGACGCTCTCGAGCCAACTGTCGAACTCGGTGACGATCCCCGGCACCGAGTCGCAACGGGCGATCGACCAGCTCACCGAGAAGTTCCCGCAGGCCAACGCCGGTGGTGCCACCGCGCGCGTGGTCATCGAGGCCCCGGCCGGCACCACGGTGACCGACGCGAAGGGCAAGGCCGCCGTCGAAGCGCTCGTCGGCCAGCTGAAGACGGCGCCCAAGGTCGCCGCGGTGGTCGACCCGTTCCAGGCGCAGTCGATCTCACCCGATCGGCGCGTCGCCCTCGCCCAGGTCAGTTACGGAGCGAAAGCGTACGAACTGACCGACGAGGACCGTCAGGCCCTGCTGGACACCGCGAACGCCGGACGCGCCGCCGGGTTCACCGTCGAGTTCGGCGGTGACGCCGTGCAGGGCGTGCCCGCGACCGGCGCCACCGAAGGCCTGGGCGTGGCCGTCGCCGCCGTCGTGCTGATCATCACCTTCGGCTCATTGCTCGCGGCCGGCATCCCGCTGCTCACCGCGCTGATCGGCGTCGGCACCGGGATGGCGGGCATCTTCCTCGCGTCCGGGTTCCTCGAGCTGAACTCGAACACGCCGGTGCTGGCGCTGATGATCGGCCTGGCCGTCGGCATCGACTACGCGCTGTTCATCGTCTCGCGCTACCGCCACGAACTCGGCATCGGCCGCGACCCCGAAGAAGCCGCCGGCCGCGCCGCGGGCACCGCCGGGTCCGCCGTCGTCTTCGCCGGGCTCACCGTCATCATCGCGCTGGCCGGCCTCACCGTGATCGGCATCCCGTTCCTCGGCCAGATGGGCGTCGCCGCGGCCGCCACCGTCGCGATCGCCGTGCTCATCGCCCTGACGCTGCTGCCCGCGATCCTCGGCTTCGCCGGGTCCCGGGTCGCCGGCGGCCGCATCCGGCTGCGCCGCAAGCCGGTCGAAACGACGCACGGCGAGCGTTGGGCGCGGTTCGTCGGCCGCCACCGCATCCCGGTGCTGCTGGTGGCGCTGGCCGGGATGGCCGTCGTCGCGCTGCCCGCGCTGAGCATGCAGCTCGGCCTGCCCAACGACAGCACCGCGGCACCGGAGTCGACGCAGCGCAAGGCGTACGAGATCGCGAGCCGCAGCTTCGGCGAAGGCTCGAACGGCCCGCTGCTGGTCGTCGTCGACGTCTCCGCGAGCGGCAACCGCCAGGCCGCGCTCGGCCAGGCCGCGGCCGACATCCAGAAGCTGCCCGACGTCGCCGCCGTCACGCCGCCGCGGCTCAACCAGGCCGGCGACACGGCGTTGCTCACGGTGATCCCGAAGAGCGGCCCGAGCAGCATGCAGACCGAGGACCTGGTGGCCGCGATCCGCGCGGAATCCGGCAACCTGGACGCGAAGCTGGCCGTCACCGGCCAGACCGCGGCGAACATCGACGTCTCGGAGAAGCTGTCGGACGCGATGCTGCCGTACCTGGCGCTGATCGTCGGGCTGGCGTTCGTGCTGCTGATGCTGGTGTTCCGCTCGGTGGTGGTGCCGCTGAAGGCGACGATCGGCTTCCTCGGCTCGGTCGCGGCGACGTTCGGCGCGGTGGTCGCGGTGTTCCAGTGGGGCTGGCTGACGGACCTGCTCGGCGTCGAGTCGACCGGCCCGATCATGAGCATGCTGCCGATCCTGCTGATCGGCGTGCTGTTCGGGCTGGCGATGGACTACCAGGTGTTCCTGGTGACGCGGATGCGCGAGGAGCACGTCCACGGCGCGGAGCCGCAGGAAGCAATGGTGACCGGCTTCCGCCACGGCGCCCGGGTGGTCGTCGCGGCGGCACTGATCATGATCAGCGTGTTCGCCGGCTTCGTCCTCGCGGAATCGTCACTGATCCAGTCGATCGGCTTCGCGCTGGCGTTCGGCGTGCTGGTGGACGCGTTCGTGGTCCGAATGACCCTGGTCCCGGCCGTGATGTCGCTGCTGGGCCGCAGCGCGTGGTGGCTGCCGAAGTGGCTGGACCGCATCCTGCCGGACGTCGACGTCGAGGGCGAGAAGCTCACGAAGCACCTGGACGAGCCCGAGGAGCGGGAACTGGTCGGCGCGAATCGCTGACCGAGGAATTACGGCCTGGCCGTGACGTGGGCAAAACCACGTCGTGGCCGGCTTTCCCGTTTTCCCGTCAGGCACGAACTACACTACGACGCGTGACGGGGAGAACAGTATCGATCACGGTCGAGGGTGAAGACGACGCACTGGGTCTGCTGCACTGGCTCGAGGAAGATTTTCCCGGGAAAGCGCGCCTGGACAACCGGTCCGCCGGCAAGGGCACGATGGGCCCGGCCCTCGACACCGTGACATTGGTGCTCACCAGCGGCTTCACCGCGATGACGACGTCGCTCGTCGCCTATCTCAGGACGCGAGGCATGAAGGTCGACATCACGGTGAAGGCAGGTGACAAAACTGTTTCCCTCAAGGGGGAACGAGTCCACCGGACCGCCATGAAGGACCTGAAAGACGCCGCGGTAGCGCTGGCCGAGCAACTCGGCGAGGAATGAATGCGCCTGGCCGACCCCGCCGGGTCCAAAGCGATCCTGATCGGCGCCGCGTAATACGACGACCCGGCGCTGCCGGAGATCGCCCAGGCGCGAGCCAACGTCGAGGACCTCGCTGCCGTCTTCGCCGACCCGGAGCTCGGCGGCTTCCTGCCCGGCAACATCCGCACGATGATCAACCCGCGGCACAAGGACGACGCGGGCTTGGAAATCGCACGCTGGTGCCGCACCGCCACCGACACCTTGGTCGTCTACTACGTCGGCCACGGACTGGTCGACGTCAACGGCGAGCTGCTGCTGGCCACGAGTGACACGTTCGAGGCCGAGAAGGAGCACCATTCCCTGCGCGCCGACCTGCTGCGCCGGGCCGTACGGGACAGCGACGCCAAGATCAAGATCTTCGTCGCGGACTGCTGCTACTCCGGCCGCGCCTTCGGCAAACCGATGGCGGACAAGGCTTCCGGCGTCCTCGAACAGATCGAGACGACGGGCACGTGCGGGCTGGCTTCGGCGCCCGACAACCTGGCGTCGCTGTTCGTAGAGGGCGAGCGGCACACGGTGTTCTCGGGTGAGCTGATCACGGTGTTGCGGGACGGGTTGCCCGGCGAAGGGCCGGTGCTCCCGCTGTTCACGGTCTACCGGCAGTTGCGCCGCCGGATGCGGGAGCGGAACCATCCCGAGCCGAAGATCGTGCACAGCGACTCGGTCAGCGAGTTCGCACTGGTTCGCAACCGCGCCCACCGCTCGGCGGAAAAGCCGGTTCCCCGCACCGACGATCGGCCAGTCACCGCCGTGCCGACCGACCCGGCACCAGCACTGCCGCGGCTGCACACGATCGCCGAGGCCGACGAGCTCGTGAGCCGCGACGGCACCACGTACACCGAGCTCGCCTCGGCCGCGACAAACCCGGGCTGGCCCGTCCTCGCCCGGTTGCGTTTCGTCTCGGAGCTTGTGCACGCGGACCAGAAGTTTTTCGCCGAGCAAGCTCTGCGGGAATTCCTGGTACCCGACTCGGCGCAGTCATTCCACGCCATCAAGCGGCTGCGCCGGGGACTGACCACCGGACGGGCATGGGAAAGCGGCAATTGGGACGTCCGCGAGCTACTCCCGGGCACCGAGCCGGTCACCGACGCCGAAGCCCGGCAGCTCTGGGGAACCGCGATGGCCATGCTGCTCGCCGCCGCCGAGCTGCCCAACCCGCTGCGCGTTCAGGCGATCCGGGAACTCGCCGACCTCGGCCACCCCGACGAGGCGGAGCTGATCGCCCAAGGCGTGCTCCGTGGCCGCCTGGCCGACCCGGCGCTGATCAGCGCGACAACGGACTTTCTGCGCCGGGCAGCAGGCGGAACACCGGATCGGACTGACGCAGACCATCGAGGACGCCGGCAATCCGGCCGGGCAGCGCCCCCGCACTGATTGCGAGAACGAGGTCGGTGAGCGCCCACCTGCCCCACCGGGCCGCAGCAAAGGCCGCGGCGATCGCGCCCAGCACAAGAACGCCCACCAGCCAGCCCGGCGGCTTCCCGAACATCAGCGCGACCAGCGCCGCCACGACGAAGAAGCCGGCGACCAGCGAGCCCACCACCGCGAGGCGGTTCTCGACGTTGTCGATGACTTCGTCGATGGCTTCCCCGACGACGTCGCTCGAAGCGTCGTCATCGGCGAACGCGTGGAGCAGGAAGAACCCGAGCAAAGGCACGATCAGGTACGCACCGGCCACCGCGGCGGCCGTCAGCAGGAGCTCGACGAAGCCCGCCAGGTCGAACGTCGCCACGGTGGTGATCAACACGACGGCCGCGCTGGCCCCGAAGCCCGCGGCCAGCATCAGCAGGTACGCGTAATGGTCCGTCAAACGCCCGTACTCCGGCAGACTGTCGTACAGGAGGATCGTCACCACGGCGACCGAGGCGGCGGCGAACGACGCCGTGCTCAGGTTCACCAGGTCGTCCCAGCCGGAACCGAAGTCGACGAAGATGTCGGCGACCAGCGACGCTATGGCGAAGAACGGCAACCTGACGATCAATGCCTCCCCGCCGTCGGCGAACGAGACGGCCACCGCCCCGATGCCGACCAGCGCTACCATGACGATGCCGAGCAGTGGCTGGGGAGCGTGTATCCGCTCGTCGAAATGCGTCACTTTCCGAGCGACCACCGCCGCGATCCCGACGGCCAGCACGAAGATCCCGAAGCCGTACCCGTGCTGGGCCATCGCGGTCAGCACCAGCGCGGCGCCGACGCCGACCGCGAACCAGGAGCTACCCGTGACCACGCCGGCGCTCTGCGGCGGAACGCTGACGACGAGATGCGCCAGGAGGCCGGCGACACCCAGGACAGTCACGAACAGTCCAGCTTTGCCCACGGTCGGTCATCGTACCGCCGCGGGGCTGGAACGCTAGCTGGAGAACCAGAAGATCGCGCCGCCGATGGCCAGGAGGGCTGCGATGCCCAAGACCACCGCCAGGAACTTCGACGACTTCCAGGTCGACCAGACCCCGCCCACCAGGAAACCTCCGAGGGCGAGCAACAGCACCCCGACCACTCCGTTGCTCACAGGACGCCCTTCGTCGAGGGGATGCCGCCCGCGCGCGGGTCCGGCTCCGTGGCCGCGCGCAGCGCCCTGGCCACCGCCTTGTACTCCGCCTCCGCTATGTGGTGGGGGTCGCGGCCGTGGATCACCCTTACGTGCAAGGCGATCTGCGCGTGGAACGCCAGCGAGTCGAACACGTGGCGGGTCAGCACGAACGGGTAGTTCCCGCCGATCGTGAACGTGTTGAACTGCTCCGGCTCGCCCACGTGCACGCAGTACGGCCGACCCGAGACGTCGATCGCCGCGTGGGCCAGGGTTTCGTCCATCGGGATCCAAGCGTCGCCGAAGCGGCGGATTCCGCTCTTGTCGCCCAGGGCCTGGCGGATTGCCTGGCCCAGGACGATCGCCGTGTCCTCGACCGTGTGGTGGGCGTCGATGTGGACGTCGCCCGTGGCTTCCACCTTCAGATCGAGCGAGCCGTGGACACCGAACGCCGTCAGCATGTGGTCGTAGAACGGGACGCCGGTCGAGATCTCGACCTCGCCCGTCCCGTCGAGGTCCAGCTGCACGGAGATCGAGGACTCCTTGGTGGTCCGTTCGACCTTGCCGATGCGGGTCATCGGGAAACTTCCTTACTCGCCTCGAGGAAGGCGTCGTTCTCTTCCGGGGTGCCGATGCTCACGCGCAGGTGACCGGGGATGCCCGGGTCGCGGATCAGCACCCCGCGATCCAAATAGGACTGCCAAGCCGCGGCCGGGGACGCGAACCGTCCGAAGAGGACGAAGTTCGAGTCGCTCGGCACCGGGTCGTACCCCAGTCCCGCCAACGCCTCCACGACGCGGTCGCGCTCCGCGGCCAGCTTGTGCACACTATCCAAAGTGGCGTCCGCATGCCGCAGGGCCGCCCGCGCCGCCGCCTGCGTCAGGCGCGAGAGGTGGTAGGGCAGGCGCACCAGCTGCAGCGCGTCAACCACCGCCGGCGCCGCCGCCAGGTAGCCGAGGCGGCCGCCCGCGAAGGCGAACGCCTTGCTCATCGTCCGCGACACGATCAACGACGACGGGTAGTCCGCCAGCAGCGAGACCGCGCTCGGCTGGGACGAGAACTCCGCGTACGCCTCGTCGACGACCACCATTCCGGTGGCCGCGTCGAGCACCGCGCGCAGCTCGTCGAGCGGGATCGAGCCGCCCGTCGGGTTGTTCGGGCTGGTCACGAACACGATGTCCGGCCGCTTCGAGCGAACGAGAGCGGCCGCCGCGGCCGTGTCCAGCGAAAAGTCGTCGCGGCGGGGCGCCGGGACCCACTCGGTGCGGGTGCCGGACGCGATGATCGGGTGCATCGAGTACGACGGCTCGAAGCCCAGCGCGCTGCGCCCCGGCCCACCGAAGGCCTGCAGGATCTGCTGCAGCACCTCGTTGGACCCGTTCGCCGCCCAGACGTTCGCCTCCGACAGCACCACCCGCGTCGACACGCTCAGGTAGTCCGCCAGGTCCTGCCGCAGCGCCAGCGCGTCGCGATCCGGGTAGCGGTGCAGCTCGGCCGCCTCCGCACGGACCGCCTCCGCCACGTCCGCGACCAGCGCGGGCGGCGGCGGGTACGGGTTCTCGTTCGTGTTCAGCCGGACCGGGACGTCCAGCTGCGGCGCCCCGTAGGGCGACTTGCCCCGCAGGTCTTCGCGCAGCGGCAGCTGGTCCAGCGTGACCTCTTCGCCGATCGTCATCGGACCGAACCTCCGAAGCGCGCGGCGACGGCCTCGCCGTGCGCGGGCAGGTCCTCGGCGTCGGCCAGCGCGACGACGCGGCCGGCGACCTCGCGCAGCGCCTCCTCGGAGTAGTCCACGACGTGGATGCCCTTGAGGAAGCTCTGCACGGACAGACCCGAGGAGTGGCGGGCGAACCCGCCGGTGGGCAGCACGTGGTTGGACCCGGCGCAGTAGTCGCCGAGCGACACCGGGGCGTACGCGCCGACGAAGATCGCGCCCGCGTTGCGGACCCGGGCGGCGACCGCCCGCGCGTCCGCCGTCTGGATCTCCAGGTGCTCGGCGGCGTACGCGTCGACGACCCGGAGGCCATCCTCCACTGTGGACACCAGGATGACGCCGGACTGCTTGCCGGCCAAGGCTTCGGCGACCCGCGAACTGTGCTTCGTCACGGCGACGCGGTCGACCAGCTCCTGGTCGACGGCGTCGGCCAGCGCGGTCGACGTCGTCACCAGGACGCTCGCCGCGAGGGGGTCGTGCTCGGCCTGGCTGATCAGGTCGGCGGCGACGTGCACCGGGTCGGCCGTCTCGTCGGCGAGGATGGCGATCTCGGTGGGCCCGGCCTCGGCGTCGATGCCGATCAGGCCGCGCAGCAGCCGCTTGGCCGCGGTGAGGTAGATGTTGCCGGGGCCGGTGACGATGTCGACGGGCGCCAGCTCGGCGCCGTCGGTGTCCGTGCCGCCGTACGCCAGCAGCGCGACGGCCTGCGCGCCACCGGCCGCCCACACCTCGTCGACGCCGAGGAGCTCGGCCGCGGCGAGGATGGTCGGGTGCGGCAGCCCCCCGAACGCGGCCTGCGGCGGCGAGCAGACGACCAGCGAGCCGACCCCGGCGATCTGCGCCGGGACGACGTTCATCACCACGGTCGAGGGGTACACGGCCAGCCCGCCCGGGGCGTACAGCCCGACGCGCTCGACCGGCACCCACTTCTCGGTGACCGTGCCGCCCTCGACGACGGTGGTCGTGACGTCGGTGCGGCGCTGCTCGGCGTGCACCTTCCGGGCCCGGGCGATCGACTCCTCCAGCGCGGCCCGCACCGCCGGGTCGAGCTCCTCCAGAGCGCGGGTCAGCGACGCCCGCGGCACGCGCACGGACGCCGGGCGCACCTTGTCGAACTTCTCGGTGTACTCGAGGACGGCTTCGACACCGCGGTCACGGACCGCCTCGACCACCGGGCGCACGTGATGCAGCGCCGCGTCCACGTCGTATTCGGCGCGGGGGAGCGTGGCGCGCAGTTCGGCGGCGGTCGGGACCTGCCCGCGCAGGTCGGTGCGGTTCAACATGCCCCCAGGGTACGAGGTCACACCCAGCGGCTTTTCAGCGATACTCCCCGGTGACGGCCGATCCCAGCATGCAGGAGGCAGCGGTGGCGCGAATCGCGTTGTGCCAGGTCAACTCGGGTGACGATCCGGAGGCGAACCTGAAGCTCGTTCGCGAAGGCGTCGAGGCCGCGGTGGCGGACGGCGCGCGGATCGTCGTATTCCCCGAAGCGGCCATGGCGCGCTTCGGACGGCCCCTGGAGCCGGTCGCGGAAGCGCTCGACGGCCCGTGGGCGTCGGCCGTGGCCGCGATCGCCGCCGAGCACGACGTGGTCGTCGTCGCCGGGATGTTCACCCCGGCCGACGACGGGCGGGTCCGCAACACGCTCCTGGTCACCGGCGGCGGGCACCACCGCGGCTACGACAAGATCCACCTCTACGACGCCTTCGGGTTCGCCGAGTCCGAAACGGTGGCGCCCGGGTCCACGGCGACCACGTTCGAGCTGGACGGCGTCGTCTACGGCGTCGCCACCTGCTACGACGTCCGGTTCCCGGAGCTGTTCCGCGCGCTAGCCGACGACGGCGCCGACGTCGTGCTGCTGCCGGCGTCGTGGGGCGCGGGCGAGGGCAAGCGCGAACAGTGGGAGGTGCTGGTGCGGGCGCGGGCCCTGGACTCGGGCTGCTGGGTGCTGGCGTGCGGCCAGGCCGACCCCGCGGCGACGGGCGTCACGGTCAACCCGAAGGCACCGACGGGGATCGGGTACTCGCTGGTCGCGGACGGCTTCGGCCGGGTGGTCGCCCAGGCCGGGGCGGCGCCGGAAACGCTGCTCGTGGACGTCGATCCGGCGGTGTCGGCCAAGGCCCGCGCCGCCACGGGAGCCTTGGCCAACCGGCGCCTCTAGCGCCCCAATGTGGCGTTCGGTGCGTCCAGCGCACCCAATGTGGCGTTCGGTGCGTTGGACGCAACCAACGCCACATTGGGGCGCTTGGGGCCGGGGCTAGCGGAGGAGGCCTTCGCGGATGGCGACGCGCACGAAGCCCGCGCGCCGCCGTTCGCCGGTCTTGTCGCGGATGCGGTCCAGGTAGGACCGGACCGTGCGGACGCTGATGTTGAGGATTTCCGCCACGTCGACGTCCCGCTCCCCCGCCGCCACCAGGCGGAGGACCTGCTTTTCCCGCTCCGACAGCACGATCTTCGGGCCGGCGTGCCGCTCTTCGCTGTCCTGGATGATCATCCCGGCCAGCGTCGGCGACACGTACGCGTTGTCGTCGGCGATCGTGCGGATCGCGCGCAGGAGCTCGTCGCCGTCGACGTCCTTGGACAGGAAGCCCTTCGCCCCCGCCTGCATCGCGCCGAGCACCTCCGGCTGTTCCGCGTGCGCGGACACCACCAGCACCTTGTGCCCCATCTGCCCCACTTCCAGGACCGCGGCCGCGTCCTGAACCCCCCGGAGCTTGAGGTCGAGGACGACGACGCTGCCCGCGGGCTGGTCCTGGACCGCGAACCGGGCCACCGAGTCGGCAACCGCGCCGAGCTCGATGTCGGGCGCCTCGGTGAGCACGCGGCTGAGCGCGTACCGGTAGAGCGGGTGGTCCTCGATCACCCCGACCGGGATGCGCCGCGCGGAGTCGCTCATTTGCGGCCGCCGCGCCGGGGGCCGGCCTCGCCGATCAGGCCGCGCCGGATGGCCTCCTTGACCAGGCCCGGCCGCCGCCGTTCGCCGGTCTTGTCGCGGATGCGGTCGAGGTAGCCGCGGACCGTCCGGACGCCGATGCCGAGGATCAGCGCGATGTCGACGTCCCGTTCCCCGGCCGCCACCAGCCGCAGCACCTGCTCCTCGCGCGGGGACAGCTCGGCTTCGGCCGACACAGCGGGCCGGTCGGCGTTGTCCTTCATGATCATCCCGGCGACCACCGCCGAGACGTACGCGCCGCCGCCGGCGACCGTCTTGATCGCGATCAGCAGCTCGTCGGCGTCGACGTCCTTCGACAGGAACCCGCGCGCCCCCGCCGCGATCGCGCCGAGCACGACCTCCGGTTCCGCCTGCGCGGAGACGACGAGCACGTGGTGCCCGAGCTCGCACACCTCCAGCACGGCCGCCGCCCCCGCGACGCCCGGCAGGCCGAGGTCGAGCAGGACCACGCTGCCCGGCGGCTGCCGGTGCACGTGGAACCGGGCGACCGAATCGACGACCGCGCCGAGCTCGACGAAGTCGGCTTCGGCCAGCACGCGTTCGACGGAGACGCGGTACAGCGGGTGGTCTTCGATGACCGCGACCCGGACCCGCCCCTGGTCCAGCTCACCCTCGGTCGGACGCTCTTCTGTCATGTGCACGACTTTCACCCCGTTCCACCCGACGGAGCCGGCCGCCCGGCCGTGGCCGGGTCCAGCGCGGGGCCCGTCGGCACCAATGCCAGCAAACTACCTGTGACCGGCGGTTTGGCGACGCCTCCATAGCCGAGCGAGGCCAAGGCCTGCGCATTCACCACCGGGTACTTCCGGCCCGTGTCGGTCACCAGGTACGCGGTGACCGAACCGGCTTCGACGACGACGGCTCCCCCCGAGGGAGGTACGAACACCTCGTCCGTCACCCTTGCTTCGGTCCGGGTGGCGACCTGGATGGCTTTGGCCCCAACGGGAAGCGGGAATTCGGCCGAAACGAGCAACCGGCTGCCCTGAACGCACAGCGCCACGG
Organism: Amycolatopsis sp. NPDC004772; assembly: GCF_053601215.1. Classification (NCBI taxonomy): domain Bacteria; kingdom Bacillati; phylum Actinomycetota; class Actinomycetes; order Pseudonocardiales; family Pseudonocardiaceae; genus Amycolatopsis; species Amycolatopsis sp. NPDC004772. The sequence continues at coordinate 67,790 of NZ_JBSGBK010000009.1, read as the reverse complement.
AGTTCCCGGTGATCGGCGCCTTGCCGGGGATGCGGTCGGGGTAGGCGGCCGGATCGGCCCCGCCGGCCCGCGGCGCGCCGACCTTCGCGACCGCGGCGACGTCGGCCGCGCGCACGTCGACCGGCTTCGGCGTCCCTTCGTAGGCGGACGCGTTCGCCTCGGTGGTGACCAGCAGGCTCGCCTCGGTCTGCCCGACCGGCTCGAGCCCGTCCCGGCGCACGAGGTAGTACGACGTGGCGGCGCCGGGCGCGGCCATCGCGTCCACGACGGCGAGGACCTGGCCGACCCGGGTGTCCCGGCCGCCGACCCGCGGCCCCCGGTCGCCGGCGCCGTCGACGGGCAACGCCGTCAGGTCGCGGCCGGCCGGGACGGTGTCGATCCACCGCGACGACACCGCGATCGTCGGGTAGCTGTCGAACTGCAGCGCGGTCGCGGCCTCGTCGCTCAGCTGGTAGCGCCGCCCGCCGGCGAGCAGGAAGCGCTCCCCCTGCGGCAGCCGCACGATCACGCCCTGGTCCCGCGGCAGCTCGACGCCGGACGCGGGCGCGGCGAGCAGGACGGCGGTGCGCGGCTCGGCCGACGCGGGCGCGTCCTGGGTGGTCCGGCTGCAGCTCGTCCAGGGGACGGTCACGAGCGCGTTCGACGACGGCAGCGAGTCGGGCGCGCCGGGGATGCCGATCTGGGTGCCGCGGCCGGCCTTGCCGAGGTTCTCCGGCGAGACGGACACGGTGGTGTCGCCGTTGCCGCCGGCCAGCAGCCGCGCGGAGGCGTAGTTGAGCACCGGGTGCAGGACGCCGTCGGCGCCGAGCACGAACCGCGCGCCGGTGCCTTCCTCGACGATCACCTTGCCGCCGGCCAGCCAGTCCTTGCCGCCGGAGGGGTTGAGCAGCCCGATGATGCCGAAGACGGCGGTGACGAGGAGGGCGGCCACGACCCCGAGGACGGTGCTCAACACGAGTCGCCGGCTGGGTGAGACGGGGTGGTTGGCGTCGGCGGCGACGAGCGCGGAAACGAGCCTGCGGCGGAGGAACTGGTACGCCTGGATCTGGTCCCGCTGCGTCCACACGCTGTTGTGCCCCCGGATGTGTGCGTCATCCTCCCGAGCAGCCGATGCTAGGCACCCGACCGGGGTGCGGCGAGGGTAATTTTTACGCCCACGCGCTATCCGGGCAGGCAGTAGCGTCGGGGCCGGGGAAAGGGGAGCCCGTGTCCGTCGATACCGCCGTCCACCTGGCACCGTCCCGGCCCGCGGCGACACCGCTGCCGTGGTTGCTGCCGATCCGCCCGCTCCAGGCGGCGCTGTGGGAGCTCGCGGCGATCGCGGTGCTGCTCGCCTGGCTGGTCGACGGCGTCGCCCAGCCGGTCAAGCTCGGCGTCAGCATCGGTGCGGGGTTGCTGGTGCTGCTGACGTCGGTCCGCTTCGCGGGGCGGCACCTGGCGGGCTGGGCGGTCACGTGGACGGCGTTCCGGTTGCGCCGCCACGACACCCGCCGCGAAGGCCCGGACCCGCTGTTGAACGTGGCCGGACCGGTGAAGGTCCGCCAGCACGTGGACCGGGCGGGCAACCGGTTCGGCGTGGCGGAGATCGACGGCGGCTGGAGTGCGCTGGTCCGGTTGATGCCCGGCCCGGGAGCGCCGGAACCCCTGGTCGAGGCCCTGCGTGCGGCTTACCGGCGAGCGGACATCCCCCTGGCATCGGCCCAGCTGCTGACCTGGGCGATTCCCCGGGGCGACCAGGTGCTGAGGGTCCGCTGGCTGGCGGTCCGCTACCGCCCGGACCAGGCCCCGATAGCGGCGCTGGCCCGCGGAGGCGGCGAGCTGGGAGCGTTGCGAAGCACGGCGTCAGCGGCGTTGAGCTTGATGGGAACGCTGGCGGAGGCCGGATACCAGAGCACGGTCCTGGAGGCAGGAGAGCTGGCGAAGGAGCTCCGGGTGGCCCTGGGCGTCCAGGGAGCGGCAACGGCAGAGCCGGACCGCTGGAAGTCCTGGATGTGGGGCGATTCGACACAGATGTGCTTCACCCAGAGGTCCCCGAGGATGCTGGACGTGGCGGTACCGGGGGCGGCCTTCACGGCAACGTCGTACACGCTGACAAGAACGGCGGGAGGCAAGGAAAAGGCGGAGGTGACGGTCCGAGTGGGCGCGCGCCCGGGTGCTCCGGTTCCCGTGCCGCCCTCGGTGGTCCCGCTGCACGGGCGGCACGGGGCCGGGGTCCGGAAGACGCTGCCCCTCGCGCTGGACAGCTGACTCAGTTCACCACGAACGTCCTGATGCTCCGATCAGGCAGCTGAGCGGTGAAAGCCCCGTTCGACAGGGTCACGTCGGTGGACCGCGCCAGGGTCGCGCTGCCACTGGTCACCCAGCTCTGCGCGGCCCCGGAACCGATATCCCGCACAGTGAAAGCAAGATCCACCGCAGCGGTGTTCTTGTTGATCGCCACGATCACAACCCGAGACCCGCTCTTGAACGCGGAAACGTAAACATTGGCCTGCGGATTGGCCGTAGCCGTGACCCGCGAGTACCCCGGCCGAACCCACTTCGAGAAGTGCGCCATACAGGCACCCCGCTTGCTGATCTGCCCATCCTCCCGCATCGGACCGTACGACCGCCGGATGTACCACCAAACGTAGGTCTGGAACCGCCCGTCCACCAAAGCCCGGTGCATGTGCTCACCGACGTCGAGAGCCTGTGGCCACAGGTCGGCGGAGTCGGTGCTGTTCGGGTAGTAGACCTCCGTCATCCACAACTCCTTACCGCCACCCTTCTGCTGAAAAAGCGGATAGGGCAGATCGGCGAACCGGGTCCCGTAGAGGTGCGCACCGATGATGTCCACATTGGCCAGAGCGGAAGCATCGTTCAAGATAGGGTCGGACATGGCCTTCCGATACTGGAACGATTCGGGCGCAATGACCCGGGTACTCAACGACCCGGCATTCTCCCGCAGGAACCGCACGATCTCCGCGGCGGTCCAAGCCGTCCAGTCGTGCGCATAATCCGGCTCGTTCTGCACCGAGATCCCGTACAGGGGCACCCCGTTGTTCGCCATGAAGGCCGTGAAGTCGTTGAGGTGCTGCGCATAGGACCCATAGGCGTTGTACCGCAGCCGCTTCCCCCCGGAGAAGCTCTCGGTCATGGAGGCGGGCGGGTTCCACGGCGAGGCGATCACCTTGGCCCCGAGCTGACTGGCCCGCTTGGCCGTGGCGACCTCGCGACTCCAGTTGTTCCGATCCTCGTGCACCGGAATACGCAGCACGGTGAACCCCAGCTGGCCGGTCCCGTTCCCGAACGCGGTCTCCCGCTGAGCGGCGTTGAGATCACTGATCCACACGGTGTGGTTCATCCCGCCGAAGCCCAGGATCGTCTGCTGCACGTTCGACGGCTCGACGACCACCGCGCTGGCCGCCGCGGCCGGTGTCCGGCCCGCCAGCACCGGCAACGCGGCTCCGGCGGCCAGCACCGTCCGCCGCCGCAGCGGCGACCCCTCGATCCCGGACCGGTCTCGACGTGAAGTCATGAGCATCTCCCTAAGTCGACTGCCTGCACAGTCTGGGAGCGCTCCCACTGATCAGTATTAACAGCGTTCACGCGCCGGCGTCAACCCCGGACGGCTTCGTACACCCCCGCGATCATCGCCACCACCGGCACCAGCGACAGCAGGACCAGGAACTCCGTCACGTCCAGCAGCCGCGACCAGTACGGCGAACGCAGCCCGCGCGCCACCCGGGTGGCGTACACCAGGCAGAGCACCGCGGCCAGGACGACCGCGCAGCCCGCCGCGAAGATCACCGTGCGGTCACCCGAAGCCACCAGCCACACCCCGGCGCACACCAGCGTCGGCACGCCGAAGCCGACCAGCACCAGCCGCTGCGCGCGGCCCGCGTACGACCGCGACCGCAGGATCCAGGCCACGCCCAGCAGGGCCGCCAGGCCCGCGTCCCACGGCCCGCCCGCGGAAAGCACCACCGACGCCGCCAGCACCACCAAGCCGAGGGCCACCAGCAACCCGGTCAGCACCGCCTGGGCCCGGGACGTCCGGCCGATCATCTCCGTGCCCAGCGACGGCTGTTCGTCCGCGCGGAACGCCTCCATGTCGTCCGGGACGCGCGGCAGCGGCAGCCGCGCCAAGCGCAGCGCCAGCATCGGCGCCACCGCCGCCAAGGCCGTGCACAGCACCGCGACCACGGCCGCGGCCGAACCCGCGGAGACGCCGGCCAGCAGCACGACCCCGGACGTCACCGCGCCGAAGCCCGCCGCGCCCGTGATCGCCACGAACCACGGCAGGCGGTCCGCCACCGAGACCGCCGCCAGCACGCCGTACACCGTCACCGCCGCGAACCCCGCGGCCAGGGGGCCCGCCGAGAGCGAGAACAGCGGATGCGGTGGCAGCACCGACATCCCCGCCAGCAGCGCCACGCCGACGCCGGCCAGCGACCCGGCCGCGCCGGCTTCGGCGTCACCGTACGCGCGGCTCAGCGCGCCGCCGCCGAGCAGCAGCACCAGAGCCAGCAGCCCGGTCCCGATCGGGGCCAGGACGCTGCCGGACGCCGCCGCCTGGACCAGCAAGCCGCCCGCCAGCAACAGGACCACGGCCGCGACCAGCCCGGACCGCCGGGCCACCGACGGCCCCCAGCCCCCGGACGTGTCGGCGACGCTGGCGATCGAGTCGACGACGTCGTCGAACAGCAGCGGACCCCGCGGGCGCTCCCGCGGGGTCAGGTGCAGCACTTCGCCGTCCCGGATCTGGGCCGCGGCGACGCTCAAGCCCAAGGCCAGCGGGGCGCCGCCGAGCCGGGAAAGCACCCAGCCGGGGTGCTCGGCCGACGCCTGCCCGGACGCGCCGGCGAGCCGGACCAGCTGCGGCACCAGCTCGGCGAACGTCGACTGCTGCGGCAGGGCGACGTCGACGCGGGCCCGTGGCGTCACCACCGTGACCCGGCGAGTCGTGCCGGTCAGGGAAGCGGTCATCACACGTCTTTCGCGGCCGCGATGACCGGGGCGAACTTGGCGGACGACGCCTCGGCCAGCTTCTGCAGCCCGGCGTTCACCGCTTCCAGCACGATCTCCGAGAGGTTGCGGGCGTCGTACTCGCGGATCGCGCGCGGGTCGATGTCGATCGAGGTGAAGCGGCCGTCGCCGCGGAGGGTGACGGTGACCTCGTTCTGCCGCGAGTGCGCCTTGATCTCCATCGCCTCGACCGTGCGCTGGATCCGCTGGACTTCCTCGGTCTGCTTGCGGACCTGGGAGAGGAGCTCGTCCATGTCGGGCACCGCGTACGGATCGGTCACTGTTGCTTCCCTTCGTGCTGGCGGACGTGGACGCTGGCCACGAACCGCTGGAAACCGGGTGAGAGCCGCCGGGCGGTCGCGGGCGCGGCCGTGCAGGCGAGCTCGAGCACGAGACGCTCGGCCGGCGTGGCGCCGGGGACCGTCAGGTGCACCTGGGTCTGGATCAGCTCGGTGCCTTCGCCGGTGCGCAGCCGCAGCAGCTGCATGACGGCGGGAGCGGCCGCGTCACCGACGTCGCGGCGGCTCAGCACGTCGAGCCCGGCCAGCGTCCGCGAAAGGCGTTCGACGGCTTCGCCCGCGATCGCGTCGATCGTCGTGTCGTCCGGCCGCTGCTGCACGCTCACCGTGATGTTCGGGACGAACTCGCCGGGCGCGGCTTCGTGCACGGCGACGAACACCGCGCCGGAGTCGCCCGGGTCGACCGCGGTCCAGCCGTCGGGGATGACGAAGTCGAGGGGAAGGGTCATCACAGCCCCACGTACGCGACCGCGTCGTCCCAAGCGGCACCGACGGCGTCGGCCGCGTCCGAAGCCGCGTGGCCGACGGCGTCGACCGCCGCGCCGCCGTACTCGCCGATCGTGTGGCCGAGTTTCGGCAGGTCGATGTCGATCTTCGCGCCGACCCCCAGGCCGAGGCCGAGTGCCGCGCCCGCCTTGAAGTTCACCTTGAGGTGCCCGGCGTCGTAGACGGCCTGGGCGTCGAGCTGCGCGCCGAGGCCGTACTGCAGCGTGCCGTTCGCGCCGACGCCGATGCCCGCGACGTCCGCGGCGACTTCGCCTTCGACCTTGCCGCCGACGAAGACGTTCGCGTGCGCGCCGACGCCGTGGGCGCCGATCGTGCCGGACGCGCTCGCCTCGCCGCCGCCGAACACCGTGCCCTTGGCGTGGGCTTCGGCGACGCCCCACGCCTTCTTGGCTTCGGCTTCCCCGTGCAGCGCCGCGAGTTCCGCGTGCCCGGACGCGGAGGCGTCCCAGCCCTTCGACGTGATCTTCCCGTCGTACTCCGGGGACCAGCCGTCCTGCTCGTGCTGGAACTTGTAGTAGGTGATCTCGGTGTTGCGGCCGATCTTCTCCTTCAGCCCGGACGCTTCCGGCTGCCCGAACGGCGTATCCGCCTTCTTCGGCGCCCGGGTGCCTTCGAGGCCGTCCCAGGTCAGCTTCTTCCAGCCGGAGTTGCCGAACCACGACGGCACGGTCCGCTGCCGCTTCCGGCCGTCGAGGGGCTCGCCGTTGAGCCAGTGCAGCGGCCCGCGGGCCCACTTGCCGAGCTCGTGCTCCAGGCGGCCGACGCCTTCGGGCGGGAACAGCTCGGCCAGCGCGTCGGAGAACTCCTCGACGACCTCGCGGGCCGCGGCGACGCTCTGTTCGCCGAGCTGCCGCGCGGCCTGGATGAACGCGCCGACCGAGGCGGAGTTCACCGCGCGGGCCTGCGCCGTCAGCTGGGCGGCGTAGGAGTCGAACTGCGCGAGCACCGAGTCGATGGCGGCTTCGGCGGACTGTACGAGCCGGGCCGCGGTGGCGAGCCGGTTCGCCTGGTCACCGAGTTTCGTGGCCGTGTCGGCGAGCTCCTTGCCGAGCTCGCCCGCGGCCGTCGCGAAGGCCGTGTAGGCGTCGCCGTCCCAGTCCGCGTGCAGGGCCTTCGCGGACTCGTCGATTTCCTTCGCCTGGCCGGAAACCGCCGACGCGCGGGTCGCGACGCGCTGCGAGGCGGCGCTCAGCGCCCCGGGGTCCCCGGTGACGCGCCGGCGGCATTCGACGAGCACGCGCCGGTAGCCGGACAGCACGGAGCTGACCACCCCGGACGCGTCGACCACCCCCGAGCCCGCCACCGGCTAGTTCCCGGCCGCGTCGTAGCCGACGTGCTGGCTGAAGTGCTTGCCGTTGAAGTCCAGGTCGATGTCGAGGTCGAAGTCCTGGCCGCCCGGAGCCTCCACAGTGGACTCACCGGTGGTCAGGTTGGTGTGGATGACGACCTCGTCGGCGTGCCCGGCCGCCGGGGCGGGAATCGACGGCGCGGGTGCGGGTGCGGGCGCGGGCACCGAGGGCGTCGTCGCCGGGTGGTCGACGGGGATCCAGCTGTTCGCGGGTGTGGCACCGGTGGCACCGGTGCCGCTGGAACCGCCGCCGGTGGCGAGCGCGGGCGGGGTGTAGTCGGTGAACGAAGGCTGCTGCGGGATCCCCCCGCCGCTCCCGCCCGCCACCGCCTGCTGCCCCGACGGGCTCGCCACCGGCGGCGGGGTCTGCGGCGCGGTGACCGGGGTGCTCCCGATCGACGGCGCCGTCGCACCCGAGCTGCCGGAGGAGTGGTGGAAGAGCTTCTCGATCTCGCCGATGACCTGGGCGAGCGTGGTGACCTGCTGGGCGAGGTCCACCGCGCCGAGCGCCTTGAGCAGCGCGCCGATCGCGGTGATGAACGCCCGCAGCGACGCGCTCGTCGCGGTCGACAAAGCGACCGCCGCCCCGTAGGTCCACCAGTTCGACATCAGCGCGGCGACCGTGGGGTTCACCGCGGAGACGACCGCGCGGTAGGCCTCCTGCGCGGTCTTGATCAGCGTGCCGGAGACGCCGAGTAGCTCGGCGCCCTTCTGGACGACGTTGATGATCTTCGTCAGCTGGTCGAGCGAGTCGCTGATCTTCTTCAGCGCCGACTCGCTCGCCGCCCCCGACCAGATCTTGCCCAGCTGGTCGGCGGCCTTCGTCAGCTCGTTGTACATGCTGATGAACTGCTCGGCCTTGCGGACCAGGTCCACCACGTGCTTCGCGATCTGCTCCGGCTGCCCGGTCACGATCTGCGGCAGGATCGTGATCGGGCCGCCCGAAGACGCGGTCGCGTCCATCGCGCTGGAGTTCGGGAAAGTCAGCATCGGTCCTCACATCAGGTTCGAGGGGCGGACGATCAGACGACGGAGGCGGGCCGGTAGACGCTGACCTTCGCCAGCCCGCCGGTGCGGGCGTCGAGCAGCCCGTGGTTGTAGAGGCGGCCGCCGTCGCCGGCGACGCCGATGACCGGCTGGCGGTCGGAGAACAGCAGCGGCTCCACCACCACGACGTCACCGCTGTGCACCCCGCCGGGCACGTCGGAGAACGTCCGCGCGGTGCCGGCGTAGACCTCGATCAGCCCGACCCGCGCCTGGTTGTCGGCGTCGCCGGCCAGCCAGTCGTTGAAGTCGGCGACACCGTGGAAGCGCGTGTCGGTGATCGGGTGGTCGCCGAGCCGGCCCAGCCGCGCGTCCCCCAGGTAACGCAGCACGTTCCCGACCGACGACGGCTCGCCGTGCGCGCCCGCGCTGTCGTTGATGGCCAGGGTGGCGAGCTCGGAAGCGTGCGAGCTGCCCCAGATCGACGACGCGGTGCTCGCCGGGGCGTGCCCGCCGCCGTAGCCGGATGCGACGTCCTGGTCGGCCGCCTGGTAGGCGTCGGCGCTGGCCTTGACCAGCCCGTTGATCTGCTGCAGCAGCTGCAGCAGCGTGCGGACGGCGGTGATCTGGCCGGAGTGCAGGGCCGCGTTCGCGGCGGCGACCGCGCTGCCGAAGGTCGCGAACGACATCGGCTGCACGACGAGCCGTTCGAGGTCGGCCACGGCGTTGATGCCGTGCGCGATGATGCCCCCGACGTTGCCCACGGCGGAGCGCATCGCCTCGGGCTCAGCCCGGTACTCGCCGGCCATGGGTCTCCTTCCGGGGGGTGTGCTCGGCTGAGCGTAGGTTCGGCCCCGGAAGCGGGCGGACGGCAAAAGTACCCACCGTGCGCGCGCGGCGAGTGGCCAAAATACCGGTCAGAGCCGCCCCGATCCGCTGGAGCATTGCCGCATGAGCCTCATCCCCGAGCGCCCGTCCGAGATCGTGCTGCAGTCGCCGCCGATGCTCCCGAAGAGCTCGTCCGGCGGCATGGTCCAGCTGATGATGTTCCTGCCGATGATGCTCGGCATGGGCGCGATGTCGTTCGTCTACATCGGACGCGACGGCGGCGTGATGACGTGGATCTTCGGCGCTCTGTTCCTCTGCGCCATGGGCGGCATGGTGGTGATGTCGCTGGGCCGCGGCGGGATGGCGAAGAAGGCGCAGATCAACGACGAGCGCCGGGACTACCAGCGGTACCTCTCCGGGCTGCGCGCCCAGGTCCGCGAGATCGCCGACGGCCAGCGCGCGGCCATGGTCGCCGTCCAGCCCGACCCGGCCGACCTGTGGGCCTACGTCGAGACCGGGAAGCTGTGGGACCGGCGCCGCAGCGAGCCGCAGTTCGCGCAGGTGCGCGCGGGCACCGGGCCGCAGCGGCTCGCGACGCCGCTGAAGGCGCCGCAGACCGTGCCGCTGGAAGACCTGGACCCGGTGTCGTCCACCAGCCTCAAGCACTTCATCCGCACCTACTCGACGGTGGACGGCCTGCCGGTCGCGCTGTCGCTGCGGTCGTTCGCCGCGGTCACCGTGGCCGGGCGGCGGCCGGCCGTGCTGGGCCTGGTGCGGGCGCTGCTGTGCCAGCTCGTCACCTTCCACTCCCCCGCGGACCTGCGGGTCGCGCTCTGCGTGTCGCCGGACCGGCAGCACGACTGGGAATGGGCGAAGTGGCTGCCGCACGCGACGGCGGCCGGGGCGGCCGACGCCGTCGGCTCGCGGCGGCTGGCCGCCGACACCGCGGCCGGGCTGGCCGAGCTGCTGGGCGCCGACCTCGGCGAACGGCCCGCGTTCAGCCGGCGCGCGGCGGCCGAGCTCGACCTGCCCCACCTCATCGTCCTGGTCGACGGCGGCAACGCCCACGGCGAGCCCCGGCTGATCGGCTCGGACGGGCGGCTCGGCGTCACGGTGATCGAGGTCGGGCAGGAGCAGCCGCGGACGTCGTCGTCCGAGAAGCTGCTGAGCCTGCACACCGCGCCGGAGTCCCTCGGCATGGTCGTCGGCGAAGGCGGCGAGCAGCGGCTCGGCTTCCTCGGCCGCCCGGACGTCCTCGACCGCGGCGCCGCGGAAGCCCTCGCGCGGATGCTGACGCCGTTGCACACGCCCGCCGCGGTCGTCGGCGAGAAACCGATGTCCGCGACGTTCGGGCTGGCCGGGCTGCTCGGCATCGGCGACCCGCGCGACACCGACACGGCCGTGACGTGGGCCCCGCGGGCGGCCCGCGACCGGCTCCGGATCCCGCTGGGCGTCAACCCCGAAGGCCGTCCGGTCGAGCTGGACCTCAAGGAGTCCGCCGAGGGCGGCATGGGCCCGCACGGCCTGGTCATCGGCGCGACCGGGTCGGGCAAGAGCGAGCTGCTGCGGACGCTGGTGACGGCGCTGGCCGTGATGCACTCGTCGGAGACGCTCAACCTGGCGCTCATCGACTTCAAGGGCGGCGCGACCTTCGCCGGGATGACCGGGCTGCCGCACACGTGCGCCGTGATCACCAACCTCTCCGACGACCTCGCGCTGGTCGACCGGATGGCGGACGCGTTGAACGGCGAGCTGCTGCGGCGGCAGGAACTGCTGCACGCGGCCGGGAACTACGCGTCGGTGCGCGACTACGAGAAGGCCCGCGCGGACGGCGCGCCCCTGGACCCGCTGCCCTCGCTGCTGGTGATCATCGACGAGTTCAGCGAGCTGCTGTCCTCCCGGCCGGAGTTCATCGACCTGTTCGTCGCGATCGGCCGGCTCGGGCGGTCGCTCGGCATCCACCTGCTGCTGGCCTCGCAACGGCTGGAAGAGGGCCGGCTGCGCGGGCTCGACTCGCACCTGTCGTACCGGATCGGCCTGCGGACGTTCTCCGCCGCGGAAAGCCGGGCGGTGCTGGGGGTCGCGGACGCCTACCACCTGCCGCCGGTGCCGGGGTCGGCGTACCTGAAGTCCGACACCGAAACGCTGATCCGGCTCAAGGCGGCCTACGTCTCCGGGGAACTGCCGCCGCGCAGCACAGTCGTGCGCGAGGACGGCCAGGAGCTCGGCGTGCTGCCGTTTTCCCTGGCGCCGGTGGAAATCCCGGTGACGACCGAGGTGTCCGCGGCTCCTGCGGAGGACGGTACCGGCGAGACGATCATCGGCGCGATGCTCTCGCGCCTGGAGGGCCGCGGCCCGGCCGCGCACCAGATCTGGCTGCCGCCGCTGGCCGAACCCCCGACACTGGACCAGCTGCTGCCGCCGCTCGGCGAAGACGCGGCGCGTGGCCTGTGCCCGCTCGGCTGGGGCGGCAACGGCAAGCTGACGATCCCGGTGGCGCTGGTGGACAAGCCGTTCGAGCAGCGCCGCGACCTGCACTGGGCCGACTTCTCCGGCGCGGCCGGGCACGCGCTGATCGTCGGCGCGCCGCAGAGCGGGAAGTCGACGCTGATGAAGGACATCGCGGGCATGCTCGCGCTGACGCACACGCCGGCCGAGGTGCAGCTGTTCGTGCTGGACATGGGCGGTGGCGCGCTGGCGCCGATCGCCGGGCTGCCGCACGTGTCGGGGTACGCGACCCGCCGGGACGCACAGCGCTGCCGCCGGGTGGTGGCCGAGCTGACGACGTTGCTGGAGCAGCGCGAGGAGTTCTTCGCGGCGCAGGGGATCGAGTCGATGGCGGCGTTCCGCGCCCGCCGGTCCGAGTTCACCGAGAGCACCGACGAACGCGAGTTCGGCGACGTGTTCCTGTTCGTGGACAACTGGACGACGATCCGCCAGGAGTACGAGCAGCTGGAGGAGCAGATCACCGGCCTGGCCGCGCGCGGGCTCGGCTTCGGCATCCACGTGATCGTCTCGCTCAACCAGTGGATCGGCGTCCGCGCCCAGCTGCGCGACGCCATCGGCACCCGCTTCGAGCTGCGCCTGGGCGACCCGATGGACTCCTCGATCGACCGCAAGGTGGCGGCCAACGTCCCGGCCGACCGCCCAGGCCGCGGCATCACGGCGGAGAAGCTCCACTTCCTGGCCGCGTTGCCCCGCATCGACTCCGACCAGCGCCCGGACACGATCGGCGCCGGCGGCGTCGACCTGGTGCGGCGGATTTCCGAGGCGTGGCAGGGGCCGCGCGCCCCGCAGGTCCGGCTGCTGCCGCCGGAGGTGCCCCTGGACGGGTTGCCGCCGGCCCCTTCGCGTCAGGTGACGCTGGGCATCGCGGAATCGACGTTGCGCCCGGTGTACCTGGACTTCGCGGCGGACCCGCACTTCGTGGCGTTCGGCGATGTCGAGTCGGGCAAGTCGTCCCTGCTGCGAGCGATCGCCACGGGAATCACGTCGGCGTACACGCCGGAGGAAGCGGCGATCATCGTGGCGGACTACCGCCGCGGTCTCCTGGGCGCGGTGGCCGAGCCGCACCTGCTGGGGTACGCGGGCGCCGAGGGCAAGCTCACGGACCTGATCGCGGAGTGCGCCCAGGCGATGCGCAACCGCCTGCCGGGCCCGTCGGTGACGCCGGAGCAGCTGCGGAACCGCTCGTGGTGGCGCGGGCCGGAGCTGTTCGTGCTGGTGGACGACTACGAGCTGGTGGCCACGGTGGGCCGCAACCCGTTGCAGCCGCTGCTGGAGTTCCTGCCGCAGGCCCGCGACATCGGCCTGCACCTGGTGATCGTCCGTGGGTCGGGCGGGGCCGGCAGGGCGTTGTTCGAGCCGGTGCTGCAGCGGTTGCGCGAGCTGGGCTCGCCGGGGCTGATCATGTCGGGGACGAAGGACGAAGGGGCGTTGCTGGCGGACGTGAAGCCGTCACCCCAGCCCCCGGGCCGGGGAACGCTGGTATCGCGGCGGCACGGGACCGGGCTGGTCCAGGTGGCGTGGACGAAACCGGCGGAGTCCTAGGCACCGCGCCCGGGCGGAGCTCAGCGCGCGGGCCCGGTGGTCTCGGCGGCGAAGTGGTAGTAGCAGATCGCCCGGTGCTTGCCCGCGGCCCAGCTCGCCGAGGTCGGCGTCATGACCTGCACGCGGACGTCGGGGACCGCGCGGGCCTCGGCTTCGCAGCGGGCCAGGGTGTTCCGGTAGAGCTCGAGGATGTCGGGCATCGGGCCCTCGCCCAGCGGGAGCACCTCGAACGCCTCACCGGTGTGCTTCTCCGCGCACGACAGCCGGAACACGTCGGCCTCGCCCGACGCCGCCGGAGCATGGAAGCAGTCGCCGACGACGAGGTCGAGGCCGTGCGCCCCGCCTTCGGGCAGCCGGTCCTGGGTGGCCGTCCGCTGCTGCCACCACGCCGTCCCGGTGCCGATCCGGTACGCGAGCACGCCCGTCCAGGCGGTGAAGGCGACCAGGCCGCAGACGACGAGCACCAGCCCCCGCTGCCGCTGCTTCCGGATGCGCGAGAGGGCGATGAGGCCGAAGACGGGTGCGAGGAGGCCGCCGAGGAGCCCGGAGACGAGCGTGGCGACGGCGTACCGGCTGATCGGCTGCTGCCGGAGTTCGGCGCGCATCAGCTCGTCGAAGAGCTCGGGGTCGTGCTGTGGTGCTGTCATCGCTCCCGGGCCCTCGAGGGCAAGAATTGCGGGCACGCCGGAAAATGCGTGCGGAAATGAATGAGAACGCCCCTCTTCACCGCCGCCGCAGCGACAGACTTTCACACACTAACCCACCACACTGGCAAGCCGGAATGTGAGGCACATCACGACCCATAACGGTAATGACCGGAGTTTGCTGTCGATGGGACCACGGGGCGGATGAACGCCCCATGGGGGCCTGACCTGCGCGGCTGCGACCACCGTCACGGTGGTTGCGACGTTCGGCGTATGGACAGGCCGGGAGGGATCGACTAGGGGAGGAAACACCGGTCGGGGGGCCGGCTGGCGCGTGGGGAAATCCATTCCCCCGATGCGCCGTTTTTCCGCTGAGCGGGACACGTCTGAAACCATCGATTCGCCATTCCGCGAACCCATTCATCGAGGGCGCACTCCACCCGGGAGAAAGCCGCCCTGATCTGTTCCGCACAACGAGGGGAGAACACCCGCATGTCCATCCGTCCCAGGGCCGTGGCCATCACCACGGCCTTGCTGGCCGCCGGGCTGCTGACCACCGGTCCCGCCGAAGCCGTTTCCGGCGGGACCGCCGCCGCGGCGGGCGCCTATCCGTACGCCGCGAAACTTACCGCCGACGGGCGCGCCTGCGGTGGTGCGCTCATCGCGCCCGACCTCGTCCTCACCGCCGCCGGCTGCTTCCCCGAGAACCCGCAGGGCGGGGTGCCCGCCAAGGCGACCACCGCCACCATCGGGCGGACCTCCCTGAGCGGCACCGGCGGGCACGTCGTGGGCGTCACGAACGTCGTCGTCCGGGCCGACCGGGACGTCGCGCTCGCCCGGCTCGCCACGCCGGTCACCGACATCGCTCCCCTGCCGCTCAGCACCATCCCGGCCGGCTCCGGCGGCGGCGACGAAACGTTCAGCCTGGCCGGCTACGGCCGCACCGAAAGCGAATGGGTGCCCGACACGCTGCACGTCGGCACGTTCAAGGCGGCGTCGTCGACGGCGACCACCCTGTCCCTGACCGGCACGAACGGCACCGACGCCTGCAAGGGCGACGCCGGCGCGCCCATCTTCCGCGACGCCGGCGGCCGCACCGACGTCCTCGCGGTGACCAGCACGTCCTGGCAGCACGGCTGCTTCGGCGAGACCACCACCCGCCAGGGCACCGTCGCCGCCCGCATCGACGACATCGCCGGCTGGATCCGCCAGCAGGCACTGGCCCCCACCGCCAAGGCCGTCGGCCACGCGATCACGCTGACCTGGCACGCGGTGGCCGGCAGCATCGGCTACCGCGTCTACGCCGCGGCCACCCCGGACGTGCCCGTGGACAGCGCGCACCTGCTCGGCAGCGTCGGCGGCACCTCCTACACGCAGACCGGCCTGCCCGCCAAGCAGACCCGCTACTACCGGGTCGTCGTCGCGACGACCGACGGCTGGACGAGCACGCCGACCGACGTCGTCTCGGCGACCACCCCGGTCTCGGCGGGCAACGACTTCACCGGCGACGGCAAGGACGACACCGGCGCGGGCTACGACCTCAAGAACGCCCGTACCGGCGTGTATGTCTGGCCGACGAGCGCGGACGACGGCGTGGGTGCCCCGCAGCTGAAGTGGAACACCGACGGCTGGGAGGCCGCCAAGGCCCGCTGGGTCACCGGCGACTTCAACGGCGACGGCCGCACCGACTTCGGCGCCTTCTACGACTACCTCGACGGCGGCTCGAACCTGTTCCTCTGGTACGCCAACGCTTCCGGCGGGTTCGACAGCCAGGGCATCAAGTGGAGCGGCGCCTTCCGGCCGCTCAACGCCCGGTTCACCACGGGCGACTTCGACGGCGACGGCCGCACGGACATCGCCGCCGCCTACGACAACGGCAACGCCGACCTGAGCATGCTGACCTGGCACGCGACGGCGTCCGGCTTCGACGCCCCGGTCACGCAGTGGCGCACCGGGCCGGGCAACTGGAACCTCGCCCAGTCGAGCTGGCGGGGCGGCGACTTCAACGGTGACGGCCGGGCCGACCTGGCCGCCTTCTACGACTACCGCGACAACTCCGCGAACCTGTTCCTCTGGTACGGCACCGCTTCCGGCGGGTTCGACGCGCAGAACGTCAAGTGGAACGGCGGCATCCCGTCCGGCAAGGCGAAGTTCCTCTCCGGCGACTTCGACGGCGACGGGCGCACCGACCTCGGCGCCGCGATCGACCTCGGCGGCGCGAACCTGACCTTCCGCACCTGGCACGGCACCGCCACCGGCGTCGACGCGCCGGTCACGCAGTGGACGACCGGGACCGGGGTCTGGAACCTCGCCCAGTCCCAGTGGACCACCGCCGACTACGACGGGGACGGCCGCACGGACCTGGTCGCCTCCTACGACTACGGCGCCTCGAACACGAACCTGTTCCGCTGGCACGCCAACGCCTCCGGCGGGTTCGACTCCGAAGGCGTCAAGTGGAGCAGCAACGGCACGTTCAACGCCGCCCAGTCGACCTTGTTCTGACCGTTCCACCGGTGGCGGCGTCCCGCTCGGGCGCCGCCACCGCACCCACCGAGGGGGAAACCGATGCACCCACGCGGCCGGACCCGGCTCACCGCGCTTTCCGTCACCCTGCTCGCCGGCGGTCTGCTGACCGCGACCCCCGCCGAAGCGCTGTCCGGCGGCACGGTGGTGCCGGTCGGCACCCACCCGTTCCTCGCCCGGATCGCCACCCCGACGAAGTCCTGCTCGGGCGCCCTGATCGACCCGTCCTGGATCCTCACCTCCGCGACCTGCCTGACCGCGGGCGGCGCGGGCGCCCCGACCGAAGCCGCGACCGTCGTGGTCGGCGACGTCGACCTGGGCACCGGCGCCGGGTTCACCGCGAAGCTGACGAAGGTCGTGCGCCGCACCGACCGGGACGTCGTCCTGGCGAAGCTGGAGAAGCCGGCGACCGGCGTCCAGCCGATCGCCCTCGGCACCACCGCGCCGCAGGCCGGGGACACCCTGCAGGTGGCCGGCTTCGGCCGGACCGCCACCGAGTGGGTGCCCGCGCGGCCGCGTGTCGCGCCGTTCACCGTCTCGGGCGTCAACGGCGCCACCGTGACGGTGTCGTCGGCCGACGGCACCGACGCGTGCAAGGGTGACGCCGGCGGTCCCGCGTTCCGCCTGGCGGGCGGCACCGCCCAGCTGGTGGCGCTGAGCAGCACGTCGTGGCAGCACGGC
This sequence comes from Amycolatopsis sp. NPDC004772, assembly GCF_053601215.1. Taxonomy (NCBI): domain Bacteria; kingdom Bacillati; phylum Actinomycetota; class Actinomycetes; order Pseudonocardiales; family Pseudonocardiaceae; genus Amycolatopsis; species Amycolatopsis sp. NPDC004772. Next base: position 50,922 of record NZ_JBSGBK010000009.1, on the reverse strand, counting down.
TGCCTGGACGTCACCGAAACCCGGTCCGGCGGCACCGAGACCCGCGTCGACGACCTCGCCGGGTGGATCCGCGACACCACCGTGCCGACGCCGGTTTCGTGCCCGGAGGGGGCGGCGATCTGGACCGCCCGCGCCGACGGCAGCCTCTGGCGCTACGTCCACCTCGGCCCGGCCGACGGCGCGGTCAGCTGGTCGCAGCCGAGCAGCGCGATCGGCTGGGGCTGGGACGGCCGCACCCTGGCCGGCAAGGGCGGCGTCATCTGGGACATCCACCGCAACCACGGTTCGGGCGACCAGTTCGCCTCCGGCGCCCTGAAGCGCTGGACGTACTCGACGGTCACCGGCTGGAGCGGCGGCGGCCAGGTCGGCAACGGCTGGGACCGCTACCTCACCGACGAGTACCGGCGCCGGATCACCGTCGACGAGAAGAACCGCATCTTCATGGTCGACGACCAGGGCCGGCTGAAGTACTACCTCTGGAACGACGCGACGGGCACGTGGGTCAACGGCGCCGGCGACGTCCTGGACACCGGCTGGTCCCGCTTCGACTCGATCACCGCGGCCGGCGACGGCGTGCTGTACGCGCGCAAGCCGAGCGGCGAGATGTTCCGCTTCGAGTACGACTTCACGGCCTCGGCGTGGGCAGACAAGGACCGCGCGGTCGGCGTCGGCTGGCAGATGTTCAGCGAGGTCTTCTCGCCGGGCGGGGACGTCCTGTACGGCCGCGGCAGCACCGGCACCAGCCCGTTCGACGGCCAGACCGGCCCGGTCCTGCGCTGGTACCGGTACTCGGCCAACACCGAAACGTGGGCGCCGTCCGGTCCCGACCACATGGGCGTGACGATCGGCTCCGGCTGGAACACCGAGATCCACGTGACCGCCGCCCCCGACTCCTGCAAGCTCGCCGGCTGACCGAGGAGAAGACCCGATGAAGAGAGTGACAGCGGTTTCGGCCGCCCTGCTCGCCGCGACCGCGGCCGGCATCGTCCCCGCGGCCGCGGTTCCCGGCCCCGCGGCGATGAACCTCGGTTTCGCGGCCAAGCTCACCGCCGACGGCCGCGCCTGCAGCGGCGCGCTCGTCGAACCCACGCTCGTCCTCACCGCGGCGAGCTGCTTCCCCGAGAACCCGCCGGCGAAGCCCGTCAGCGTCACCGTCGGGACGCACACCGCGAAGGTGCTCACGGTGCTCCCGCGCACCGACCGCGACGTCGCGCTCGTCCGGCTCGACACCACGATCACCGACGTCCCGACGCTCAAGCTCGCCGCGACGGCCGGCGTGCCCGGTGCGTCGGAGGAGCTGTCGCTGGCCGGCTGGGGCCGGACGGACACCGAGTGGGTGCCGAACGAGGCGCACGTCGGCAAGTTCACCGTCTCGGCGTCCACCGCGACGACCCTGTCGCTGACCGGAGCCGCCGACGCCTGCAAGGGCGACGCCGGTGCGCCGGTCTTCCGCGCGGACGGCACCCTGGCCGGGGTGGCCGGGGCGTCCTGGCAGCACGGCTGCTTCGGCGAGACGGAAACCCGCCAGGGCACGACCGCCGCCCGCGCCGACGACCTGCGCGGCTGGATCCGTGGCCAGGCCATCATCGGCACGGCCAAGGCGGCCGGCCACGGCGTCACGCTGTCCTGGACCCCGCTCACCGCTTCCGACGACGTGACGTACTCGATCTACGCCAGCTCGAGCGGTCCCGTCGTGGTCAGCGCCGAACAGCTCGTCGGCACCACCAAGGCGAGCACGTTCCTCCACTCGGCCACGGCCCGCAAGACGTGGAACTACCTGGTCGTCGCGAACGGCGCCGCGAGCCCGCAGTTCACCGCCACCACCGGCCCCCGGTCCCTGACCGACTTCACCGGTGACGGCAAGGCCGACATCGCCACCTTCACCCGCGGCAGCGCCGGCGACGTCTTCGTGGCCGGCTCCGACGGGACGAAGTTCACCGGTACCAGCGCCCTCTGGCACGACCGGTTCTCGATCGGTGCGGAAATCCCGCTCTCCGGTGACTTCGACGGGGATGGCAAGGCCGACGTGGCCACCTTCGCCCGCGGCGCCGGGGCGGATGTGTACGTCGCTCTCTCCGACGGGACCAAGTTCAACGGCAACGGCGTGCTGTGGAACGAGTTCTTCGCCGCGAACGACGAGATCCCCGCGGTCGGGGACTTCAACGGCGACGGCAAGGACGACATCGCCACCTTCACCCGCGGAGACAGCGCGGATGTCTACGTCGCCCTCTCCGACGGGACGAAGTTCACCAGCAGTGCCCTGAAGTGGCACGACTACTTCGCCCCGCACGGCGAGACCCCGGTGATCGGCGACTTCGACGGCGACGGCAAGGACGACATCGCCACCTTCACCCGCGGCACCACCGGCGACGTGTACGTCGCCCTCTCCGACGGCACCAAGTTCGTCGGCAACGAGGTGAAGTGGCACGACGACTTCGCCTACAACGCCGAAGTTCCCGCGGTCGGCGACTTCAACGGGGACGGCAAGGACGACATCGTCGTCTTCGCCCGCGGAGAAGGTGCGGACGTGTACGTCGCCCTGTCCGACGGAACGAAGTTCACCGGCAGCGGCGTGAAGTGGCACGAGTTCTTCGCCTACGGCGACGAGATCCCCGCGGTCGGCGACTTCACCGGCGACGGCAAGGCCGACATCGCCACCTTCACCCGCGGGACCTCGGCCGACGTCTACGTCTCGGTGTCGACCGGGACGAAGTTCGGCACCAGCTCCGCCTGGCACGGCGACTTCGCCTTCACCAGCGAGGTGCCCGTCCCGCGGGCGATCGCCATCCTGTGAGCGGCGGACCGGGGGCCGGCCGTCCCGCCCGGGCGGCCGGCCCCCGGCATACTCGGGGCATGAAGTTCCGCACCCAGGTCCTGCTCGGCGGCAAGACCGCGACCGGCCTGCCGGTTCCCGCCGACGTCGTCGAGGCGCTCGGCGCCGGCAAGAAGCCCGCGGTCACCGTGACGCTCGGCGGCCACACGTACCGCACCACCGTCGCCGGCCGCGGCGGGCAGTTCCTGGTGCCGCTGAGCGCGGAGAACCGGACACAGGCCGGGGTCGCCGCCGGGGACGACGTCGAGGTCGAGATCGCCCTCGACACCGCGCCCCGCGAACTCGAGATCCCCGCCGATCTGGCGGCGGCGCTCGCCGCCGACGAGGCCGCCCGGACCCGGTTCGAGAGCCTGTCCTACAGCGCGAAGCAGCGGTTCGTGCTGCCGATCGGCCAGGCGAAGACCGAGGAGACCCGGCAGCGGCGGGTCGCCAAGGTCATCACGGACCTGCGCGCCGGGAAGTAGTCAGTCCACGACGGACGCCCGCAGCGCCGCCTTGTCCGGTTTGCCGGACGGCGCCACCGGAACTTTCCCCACGAAGCTGAACCGCGCCGGCACCGCCGCCTCCCCCAGCTCGGCCGCCACCGCCTTGCGCACCTCGTCCAGGTCCGGTGAGCGGCCCGGCGCCGGGACCACGAACGCGTGCGCCGCCTCGCCGGTCAGCGGGTCCGGGACCGCGACCACGTACGCCTGATCGACGTCCGGGCACGCCGCGATCGCCCGCTCGATCGGGCCGGTGTAGTGGATGATCGCGTTCACGATCACCACGTCCCGCGCGCGGCCGGACAGGTGCAGGTAGCCCTCGGCGTCCACGAACCCCAGGTCCTGCGTGCGCACCCAGCCGTCGCTCAGCACTTCGGCCGTGGTCACGTCGTCACGCCAGTACCCCGCGAAGGCCGACGGCGTCCGCACCCACACCTCGCCCTCCCGGACCGCGATTTCGACCGTGTCGCAGGCCTTCCCGACCGAACCGGCCCCCTCGTCCGCCCGGCAGATGGTCAGCATCCCGGTCTCGGTCTGGCCGTAGGCGTGGTGCATCGCGGGCCCGATCCGCTCGGCCGCCTCGGCGAGCGTGTGCGGCGGCACCGGCGACCCGGCCACGATCAGCCTCCGCAGCGCGCTCAGGTCGACGTCTTCGGTCCGCAGCACGTCCAGCATCCGGTGCAGCCGCGGCACGGTCGTCAGCGCCGCCGTGATGCCCAGCCGCGGCAGCACCCCCGGGAAGTCGGGCAGCGCCTCGGGGATCACCGCCGTACCGCCCGCGAACAGGCAGACGCCCAGCTGTTCGACCATTACCGCGCTGGAGAGGGATCCGAACAGCAGGTACCGGCCGAACCCCGTCCCCAGCCGCTCGTGCGCCGAGCCCGGCACCGGCGGCTGCCACACGCGGCCTTCGGTCAGGGCGCGGTAGCTGTAGGCCACCCCCTTCGGGACGCCGGTGCTGCCGCTGGTGAACACGACCGTCGCGATGTCGTCCGGCCGCCCCTGCGGCACCGGCTCGACGGGGGACGTCCGCAGCAGCGACGCCACCGGCAGCATCGGAACCCCGGCTTCCCACGGCTCGTCGGCGACCACCGCGGCGAGGTCCCCGAGGATGTGCCGCAGCTGCGCCTCCGGCAGCCCGGCCCGCACGGCGACCGCGCGGGCGCCGAGGACGTGCACCGCGACCAGGGCCGCGAACCCCTCCGCGGTGACGGCGGTGGCCAGCCCGACGCCGTCGCCCGGGCCGAGCCCGGCGGCCCGCAGGCCCGCGGTGAACCGGCCGATCAGGTCCCGCAGCTCGCCCCGGGTGGTCACCCGCGGTCCGTGGTCGAACGCGGGGACCTCCGGAGCGCGCTCCAGCTCGTCCAGCAGTGCCTGCGGGTGGACCATCGCGAACCGCCTCTCGCCCGGGTGTCCCGGTCTACCGGGCGGATCTCAGAATTTCGGCAGAGACGACCGCTTCCCGCGGGAGCGACCGCAGCGACAGCGTGCCCGCGACGGCGACCGCCGCGATCAGGCCGGTGGCCGCGGCGAGCGTCCAGAAGTCCGGGTGCACGATCGACTGGCCGCGCTCGGCCTGCCAGGTGAGCAGCCCGAGCAGGCCCAGGTAGCCCGCGCCCGCGGTCCGGACCAGCCGGCGGCGGACGACGTCGGATTCGAGCACCCGGTACCGGCGGGCCAGCAGGAGCAGCCCGAACGCGGCCAGCGGCAGCACCTGCAGCGCGTGGATGCCGATGAAGTGCGGGATCCGCAGGTCCCCGCCGACCGTGCTCCAGCCGACCACCGGCAGCCCGGGGCCGCCGTCGTCGACGCCGACCGAGTGCGCGCCGAACGTCGAGTACTCGCCGGTCGCCTCGAGCGTCGCCTGCTGCGCCGGCGTCGGCGAGAACATCAGCGTCGCGACGTACATCCCGGCCACGGCCAGGCCGGCGCCCCAGCGCAGGGCCGAGCGCAGCGCGCGGTCCGGGATGCGCTGGAACAGCAGCAGGACGGCGACGGCGGCGGTCATCGACCACGCCGTGTAGGCGCCACCCGCGACGACGTTGTTGATCGCGGCGTCCACCGGCGTGGACTGGTTGAAGTGCAGCGTCCGGCCGCGGACGATGATCTGCCACACCAGCAGCACGAAGTCGAGGCCGATGCCGACGGCGAACAGCGTGCCGAACCACCAGCCGGTCCGGCGGGCGCGGCGCACGTGCGTCAGCAGCCAGGCCAGCGTCAGCGCGTACAGCCCGATCGACACGGAGAACTTGAAGGGCTTGAGCCAGATCGGCGCGTTGACCAGCGTGCGATCATCGAAGAGGAGCCCGAGCAGCGAGACCGCGCACAGCACCCCCATCGCCCCGGCGAGCACCACCAGCGGGCGGTGCCACGAGCGGAGCGTGACCAGCGGATTTCCCTTGTCTGCCATGGTCTCGAGCGTGCCGCCGGAGCGGCGGGGAAACACTGGAGCGCACCACCGGACCGGGGTGGGGCGCGCCCTACCCCCACTCGCGTGGGTAATAGTGCCGTCACCGCGACCGGCAGTTGTGCCGTTTGACCACACTGGCCTCTTTTCTAGCGTGACTTTCACACCGCGCGGACCACCGCGCCAGGGGTATTCGCTTCAGGAAGGAGGTGGCCCGTCGATGTCCAGTCCGGGATTCCAGGCAGATTCCGCTGCCATGACGCGCGCCGTCCAGGGTTTCGAGGAAACCGCGACGAACGCCAAGTCCACGATGGCCAGCTTGGAGTCCGAGCTGACCGAGGCGCTGCGCAACTACAAGGGTGACCAGGCCGTGGCCTTCTGGGACCTCCAGCGCCGGCTGCAGGAAAAGATGTCCGCCGCGGTGAAGGAGCTCGACACGATGTCGCAGCTCGTGCACACCAGCCACGCGAACTACGGCCGCGGCGACGCCGACGTCCACCAGAGCTTCCAGGGGGTCGGCAACACCCTCGAGGGCTCGGGCGTGCTCCCCCGCCTCAACCCCTGACCGAGAGGACGCCCACCATGGCCGACGTCGTCGAAATCAACTTCGCCGCGCTGCAGCACAGCTCGGCATCCCTGGCCGCCAAGGCCAAGGCGCTCACCTCGCAGCTGGAGCAGCTGCACCAGAACCTGCAGCCGATCACCGCGACCTGGTACGCCTCCGGCAGCTCCGCCGGTGACGCCGCCCGCCAGGCGGAGACCCGCCTGCGCCAGGCCACCGCGGACATCGTCGCGATCATCGCGCAGTTCGGCGGGAAGGTCGGCGAGGCGCACGACCTCCAGCAGTCGCTGGAAAACCGCAACCAGGGACTGTTCGCGGGCTGACCCGCGCCCCAGACGTCGGTCGACCGGTGCGGGAAACCCCCCGCTCGCACCGGCCGACCGGCTTTCCCCATGTCAGCCCCATCGCGCCAGAGAGCCGGGACCGATGCCAGACCAGTCGTACTACGTCCACCTGGAATCGCTGAAGGACTTCGTGCGGGAGCTGGAGACCCAGATCCACGCGATGTCGAAACCGAACGACTTCCTGCTGACCCTCGGCGAGGAACCGCTGCTGTTCGGCGAGTTCGGCGAGGCGGGGTCGCTGGCCGACGCCCACCGCGCCGCCGTCTCGGAGATGCAGGGCCTGCTCGACCAGGTCCGCAGCGCGATCGGGTTCGCCCAGGACGTCACCACCACGGTCGCCGACGGGTACCAGCACGCCGACCAGTCGGTCGCCGGGGACCTGCACGCCTCGGGTGCCGTCACCGGCCTGCTCGACCCGGTCCTGGGCCTGCTGGGCGGCGGAGACACGGACGGGAGCCGCAAGGGATGACGAACACCGCGCACACGAACTTCGCCGCGTACAGCCACCAGCAGCTGTACGCGATGCTGCAGGCCGGCGACCCCAACAGCGCGCGGCACGCCGCCGACAAGTGGAAGTCCGCCGCGCTGCACCTGCACGAGCAGGCCCACAACCTCGACGCCGAGCTCACCGAGTTCAAGGACCAGTGGACCGGTGGCGCGGCCGACCAGTACCAGCGGATGATCATCGACCTCGCGAACGGCATCTCGAAGGTGGCGCAGACCGCGGAGGCGATGAACGTGACGCTCGGGGACGCCGCCGACGCCCTGGTCAAGGCCAAGAAGGAGATGCCGCCGCCGGTTTCGGTGCCGGACGTCGCCCCGGCCGACGTCGCGCTCGCGGTGAACCCGCCGCTGCTGCCGCCGGACGCCTCCCCCGCGGTCGTGCAGGCCGCGGCGCAGCAGCGTCAGCAGGCCATCGCCAACGTCGAAGCGCAGCAGGCCGCCGCGAACGCCGCGGGCTCGGCGCACGGCCGGGCGATCGTCGTGATGACCCAGCTCGCCGGCGAGTACACCGTCGCGGAGGAGTCGATCCCGGCGTCGCCGAACGCCGTCCAGACGCCGCCCACGCCGCCGGCCGGCGGGGGTGCGGGCAGCGCCGGTTCGCCGGGGCTCGTCGGCAACGGCATGACCGGCGGCGGCGTCGTCGTGACCCCCACCGACGGGCACCCGCTGCCCGGTGGCGGGACAACGACCCAGCCGGGGACGACCGTGCCGACGTCGAACCCGCTGTTCGGCGACATGTTCACCGCCGGGCTCGCGGCGGCTTCGGCGGCCGCGTTCGGCCGGTTCGGCTCGATCATGCCGAAGGTGCCGTCGTGGGCGAGCGGCAAGGACCCCAAGGACGGCAAGGAAGAGCCGCCGGGCACGAAGCTCGGCGGGGGCGGCGCCGGCGTCGAAGGCGGTGCCGGGGGCGGCATCCCGATCGGCGGCGGGGACGCGCCTTCGCTCGGCGGCGGCGGCGTCCCGGTCGGCGGCGGGCTCACCGGTCCCGGCGAAGTCCCGGCGGCGCACTCCGGCCTGGCCGGCGACGGCGGCGCGGGCAACGCGCTGAGCGGCCTGGCGGGTGGCGCGGCCGGGGCCGCGGCGGCGTCGGCGGCCAAGGGCGCGATGCCGATGATGCCCATGATGCCGATGGGCATGGGCGGCGGCGGGGACATGGGCTCCGGGCGCCGGATCCCGGCGTGGCTGGTGGAGACGGAGAACGTCTGGGGCCAGTCCGCCCCGGTCGCGCCGCCGGTCATCGGCGAAGACAGCGTCTGATGACGGCGGCGGGCTACCGCGTCGCCCCGGCGCGCCTCGACACCGAGGCGGGCGAGTCCGGCTCGCGCGCGGACGCGTTGGGTACGGCGCAGCAGGCGGTGGCGGGCGAGAAGCTGCCCGCCGCCGCGTTCGGCCAGGTCAGCGAGTCGGCGTCCGCGGCCAAGACGTTCGAGAAGACCATGACCGAACTGGGCGCGAAGCTCGAATCGAGCGTGTCCCGGCTTCGGACGATCCAAAGTGGACTCACGGCGTGTGCCGCCGGCTACCGGCGCACCGACGCGCAGATCGCGGCGATGTACCGGGCGCTCATGCCCGAAGATCCGTTGCCTCGCGCGGGAAATCCCGCCGGCATCGGCGGCTCGGCGGACACCGGGACGTGGGCGCACGCGATCGCGGGCAACCGCGTCAAGGTCGCCGATGCGCTGACGGCCGAACGTGCGCGGCTGGCCACGTTGACCGACGACGGGGACATCGCGCGGTCGCAGGCGCGGGTCAACCTGTACGAAGACATCCTGGCGAACAACCGGCAGATCCTCCGGTTCGATCCCTCGGGCAACGGCCGGATCGCCGAGCTCGTCGGGCACATCGAGCCGGGGACGCGCAATGTCGGGCTGTTCGTGCCCGGCGTCAACACGCAGATGGCGAACTTCGACGCCTACGCCGGCCTCGGCCGCAGCCTGGTGGCCGCGGACCCGTCCGGGCGCACGGCGGTCGTCGTCTGGGCCGACGGGGTGTTCCCGCAGGGCCCGGTGGCGCAGGGGCCGGACGCGGCGTACGCCCAGGCGATGGCGCCGGACCTGAAGGGTTTCGCCGACGACCTGCGCGGCGAGATCGCGAGCCACGCGGGTTCCGGCGTCACGCTGACCGCGATCGGGCACAGCTACGGCGGGGCGACGGTCGGGCTGGCCGAGACGCACGGCCTCGACGTCGACCGCGTCCTGCACGTCGAGTCGGCGGGCATGGGCCACGGCGTGTGGTCGCCGGCCGACCTGCCGGCGAGCCAGGCGGGCGTCCAGCGGTTCTCGATGACGGCTCCGCTCGACCCGATCGTGGTGGCGCAGGGCAACGCGTGGGGCCTGGAGTGGACCGGCATCGGCCACGGCGCGGACCCCGACGTCTTCCCGGGCGTGACGGAGCTGCCGACCGGCAACGACGCGTCCGGTGCGGCACTCTGGGGCGTGTCCTCCCACAACGACGTGCTGAAGCCGGGTTCCGATTCGTGGACGAACATGTACCGCGTGCTCACCGCGGGCGGTGACGTCCGATGACGCCCGAACTGACCCGCCTGGCGGCCGAGCTGACATCGGTGATCGACAACGTCGCGGCAGCCTTCGGCGGCCCCGCGGACCCGACGCTCTCGGGCGAACTCGACTGCGACCCCACCAGCCCGGGTCACCTCCTGTGCTGGCAGTACGGCGTCCGCGTCGACCACCCGGCCGCCCCGGAAACCACCCTCCCGGCACTCCTCCCGACGTTGCGCCGCAACGGCTGGCAATCCCACGACCGCAGCACCCCCCGAGAGCAGATCACCCGCTTCACCCGCAACGGCGCCGACTTCACCATCCACATCGCCGGCACGGTGACGATCATCGGCTCCACCCGCCCAGTCCCCGCCCACCCCTGAACCGACCCTCCAATCACGCGAGTTCCGCCTCCAATCACGCGAATTCCGCCTCCAATCACGCGAGCTCCGGCTCCAATCACGCGAGCTCCGGCTCCAATCACGCGAGCTCCGGCCGGGATCACCCCGGCCGACCGGCCAAGCCCGTGATCCGAGGGGCGACCCGCGTGACTGAGCACGTAAACCGCGTGATCAGAGACGTAACTCGAGCTACGGGGTGAAGCGGGTGGGGCGCCAGCCTCGGCGGCGGGCCCGGCGGACCGCCGCCACCGTCACGCCGGCGGCCGCGGCCAAGGCGACCCCGGCCAGGGCGATCGTGCCCGCCGGGACGTCGGAGCGGCGGGGGGCGGGGGCCGCGGCGGGGACCACCATCGGCGAGGAAGCGGACGGGAGCACCGAGCCCGGCGGTGGGACGTCGGCCGGCAGGGTCGAGGACACCGCCGCGTAGGCGTCCATGACTCCCCAGCCCAGCCGCGGGTCGTGGCCGCCGGACGGCGGCCGGTGGGCCGTCAGCGTCAGCCGGGTCACGACCTGGTCGCCCGACAGCGCCGGGTGGTAGGCCCGCACCAGGGCCGCGACCCCGGCGACGTACGCCGCCGCGAGGCCCGGGTCGGTCACCGGCCAGCGGTGCGCCACCGCGCCGCCCGCGCCCGCCGACGTGCTCACCAGCTCCGCGCCCGGCGCCGCGACGCCGACGTAGTCCCCCGCTTCCGTCTGCACCGGCTCCCCCGCCGGGTTCACCGAGCCGACCGCCAGCACCCCCGACGTCGCCGTCGGGTACGTCCGCGCGCCCTGCTGGGTCGCCGAAGCCGCCGAGACGACCACCGCTCCTTCCGCCCGCGCCCGCGCGACCGCCCCCGACAACGCCGGACTGTCGACCGCCGCGGGCACCGCGACCAGGATCACGCTCGCGCGCCGGTCCACGGCCCGGTCGATCGCGTCGGCCAGCTCGGCCGGGTCACCGCCGTCGCCGGTGGTGTAGCGGATCGGCAGCAGCCGCACGCCGGGGGCGACCCCCGCGAACGTCGTCGCCGGATCGGGCTGGGCGCCGACGATCCCGGCCGCGATCGTGCCGCGGCCGTCGCAGTCCGTGCGCTCGGTGCCGGGGCCGCCCTCGAGCTGGCCGGGCGCGAACTGCGTGTTCTGCCCGTCGACGCCGGTGCCGATCACGGCCACCAGCTGGCCGTCGCCGCGCGTCAGCGGCCACAGCCGCGCCGGGTCGACCAGGCGCTGGCCCCACGGGACGTCACCGGCGTAGGTGCCGGACGGGTTCGCGCACCCCTGCGCCGAGGCGGCCGGCGCACCGAAGACGCCCGACGCCGCCACAAGGCCCGCCACCGCAAGCACCGCCGGTAACCGCACCCGCACCCCCGAACCGAAAGACGGTGGCGGAAAAGGGATTCCGCCACCGCCAGTCTAGCCCGGATGACCGCCTCAGCGAAGGTCCATGCCGAGATCCAGTGCCGGCGAGGAATGGGTCAGCCCGCCCACCGACAGATAGTCCACACCGGACAGTGCGTAGGCCTTACCACGGTCAAGGGTCAGTCCACCAGAGGATTCCAGCCGCGTCTTCGGCGAGACTTCGTCGCGGCGCACGACCGCCCGGCGGCACTCCTCCGGCGTGAAGTTGTCCAGCAGCACCTCGTCCGCCCCGGCGGTCAGCGCTTCCTCCAGCTGCGCGAGCGTGTCGACCTCGACCTCGCAGGCCAGTTCCGGTGCGTGCGCCCGGGCCGCGGCCAGCGCCGCCGTCACCGAGCCCGCGGCGACGACGTGGTTGTCCTTGATCAGCACCGCATCGCCGAGGCCCAGCCGGTGGTTGACCCCGCCGCCGCAGCGGACGGCGTACTTCTGCAGCAGCCGCAGCCCCGGCAACGTCTTGCGGGAGTCCCGGATCGCACACCCGGTACCGTCCACTTCGGACACCCAGGCGGCGGTCGCGGTGGCGACGCCGGAGAGGTGGCACAGCAGGTTCAGCGCCGTGCGCTCGGCGGTGAGCAGCCCGCGCACCGGGCCGGCCAGCACCAGCGCGGGCTCCCCGGCGACCAGCTTGTCACCGTCCTCACGCCGGGCCAGCACCTCGTACCCGTCGCCCAGGACCATGTCGAACACGGCGAGCGCGACCGGCAGCCCGGCCACGACGCCGTCGACGCGCGGGGTCAGCTCGGCGACCGCGGTCGCGTCGGCCGGCACCGTCGACGCCGTCGTCGCGTCCGGCCCGTACCGCAGGTCTTCGCCCAGCGCCGTGGAAACCACGCGCTCGACGTCGTCGACGTCGAGCCCCGCCGCCGCGATCAGGCGGCGGACGGGTTCGGAGATCGGGAACGTCATGCCACACCTTCCAGGGGGATGGGGTCGGCCAGCACGGGCTGGCCCGACGGGCTGAGCCGGATGAGCTGGCTGCGTCGCCGGCCGTCGTCGCGCGCCGGGAAGTCGGTGCGCACGTGACAGCCCCGCGACTCGGTGCGCCGGACGGCCGCGGCGAGCAACGCCTGCGCCACCACGGTCAGCGCCGCGTCCTCGACCGCCGCGTGCGTCCACAACGGAGTGTCCGAAAGCGACAGATCGAGCACCGAACCGGCGGCCGCCAAGCCGTCGGCGTCCCGGCCGATCGCCGCGTACCGGCTCATCACGCGCTGCAGCGAATCGCGGTCCGCGGCCGGCGCGGTCGTCCACGAGGGCAGCCGCCCCCGCGAAGGATCGGCCAGCAGCCCGGCCGCGAGGTCCGCCGCGACGGCCTCGGCGACCCGCTGCCCGACGACCAGGCCTTCGAGCAAGCTGTTGGACGCCAACCGGTTCGCACCGTGCAGCCCGGTCCGCGCGACCTCGCCCGCCGCGTAGAGCCCGGCCACCGACGAGCGGCCGTCCACAGTGGTCACGACGCCGCCGCAGGAGAAGTGCGCCGCCGGGGTGACCGGGATCGGGTCCACGGCCGGGTCGAGGCCCAGCGCCGCGCACGCCGCGAACACGGTCGGGAACCGCTGCGCGAACCCCGCGACGCCGGTCGCGTCGAGGAAGACGTGGTCGTCGACGCCGCCGGGCGCGGTCCCCATCCGCCGGGTGATCGCCCCCGAGACGACGTCCCGCGGCGCGAGGTCGCCGAGCGGGTGCACGCCCCGCATCACCGGCAGCCCGGCGCCGTCGACCAGCGTCGCGCCCTCGCCGCGCACGGCCTCGGTGACCAGCGGGCAGCGGCCGCGCGCACCCGGGGTGTAGAGCACCGTCGGGTGGAACTGCACGAACTCGATGTCCGCCACGGTCGCGCCGGCCCGCAGCGCCAGGGCGAGCCCGTCGCCGGTGGCGATCTCCGGGTTCGACGTCGCCTGGTAGAGCTGCCCGAGCCCGCCGCTGGCCACGAGCACGGCCGAAGCGCGGACGACGCCGGGCACGCCGTGGCGGTCGAGCACCGTGACGCCGGCGACCCGGCCGCCGGGGGTGCGCAGCGCGTCGACGGCGATGTGGTGCTCCAGCACCGGCACCCCGACCTGCCCGGCCTGCGCGACCAACGCGCGTTCGACTTCGGCGCCGGTCGCGTCGCCGCCCGCGTGGATCACGCGGAACGCGCTGTGCCCGCCTTCGCGGCCCCGCGCGAGCAGCCCGGAGGCGGCGACGTCGAATTGCGCGCCGTCCGCCCGCAGCCGGGCGACCGCGGCCGGGCCGCCGTCGATGATCGAGCGCACCGCCGGCTCGTCGCACAGGCCGGCGCCCGCGGTCAGCGTGTCCTCGGCGTGCTTGGCGGCCGAGTCGTCGAGGTCGTGCTGGTCTTCCAGGACGACGGCGACGCCGCCCTGGGCCCAGCGCGTGTTGCCGTCCGCGACGGCGGCCTTGGTGATCACCAGGACGTGCAGCCCGAGAGCCTGCGCCCGCAGCGCCGCGGTCAGCCCCGCGACACCGCTGCCGATCACGACCAGGTCGGCGCGAGCCTCCCAAACCGGGGTTTTCGCCCGTGGGTCATTAACCGGCGTGGTCATTCGCCGCCGCCGGGCTGCCCGATCTCGATCATCCGCTGCACCGAAGCGCGAGCCTTGGCGGCGGTTTCGAGGTCGACGTGCACCTCGTCGAGGCCGTCACGCAGGCAGCGCAGCAGCGCGGCGGGCGTGATCATCTTCATGTACCGGCAGGACGCGCGGTCGTTCACCGCGCGGAAGTCGATGTCCGGCGCGGCCTTGCGGAGCTGGTGGATCATGCCGATCTCGGTGGCCACCAGGACGGTCTTGGCCTTGGTGTCGCGGGCCTCGTGGACCATGTCGCCGGTGGAGAGGATCTTGACCCGGTCCGGCGCCACGGCCCCCTCGCCGGCCAGGTAGAGCGCCGAGGTCGCGCAGCCGCACTCGGGGTGGATGAACAGGTCGGCATCCGGCTCCTCGGCCGCCCGCTCGGCCAGCTCGGCGCCGTTGATGCCGGCATGGACGTGGCACTCGCCGGCCCAGACGTGCATGTTCTCCCGGCCGGTGACGCGCTTGACGTGGGCGCCCAGGAACTGGTCCGGCAGGAAGAGAACTTCCTGGTCAGCGGGGATGGAGGCGACGACGTCGACCGCGTTCGAGGACGTGCAGCAGATGTCGGTCTCGGCCTTGACCTCGGCCGTGGTGTTGACGTAGGAGACGACCACCGCGCCCGGGTGTTCGGCCTTCCAGGCCCGCAGCTCGGCGCCGGTGATGGAGTCGGCCAGCGAGCAGCCGGCCCGCGCGTCCGGGATCAGGACGGTCTTTTCCGGCGAGAGGATCTTCGCGGTCTCGGCCATGAAGTGCACGCCGCAGAAGACGATGGTGGAGGCGTCGCTGCTCGCCGCGATGCGGCTGAGGGCGAGGGAGTCGCCGGTGTGGTCGGCGATGTCCTGGATCTCCGGGACCTGGTAGTTGTGCGCGAGCAGGACCGCGTCGCGCTGCTTCGCCAGGCGCCGCACCTCCTCCGCCCAGGCCGCGTTCGCCTCGACCCCGCCGTAGGGGGTGAGGTCCTGTTCGAGCGTCGAAGTCATGGTTGGCCCTCCTGGACCTGTCTCCGGTTTTCGCCTTACAATCGAAAACCGTGCGAAGTCATCTTAACACCCAGGCCCCCCTGGCCCACGAGGTTTTGGGCGCGGTCCTTCAAGTGCGCTCGGACACACTGCGGGTGCTGTTGTGGCGCCGGGCGCTGGACCCGCACCTCGGCCGCTGGTCGCTGCCGGGCGGGCGGCTGCGGCCGGACGAGGACGTCGAGACGTCGATCCGGCGCCAGCTCGCCGAGAAGGTGGATGTCCGCCAGCTCAAGCACGTCGAGCAGCTCGCGGTGTTCAGCGCGCCGGACCGCGTCCCGGGGCCGCGCGTGGTGGCGACGGCGTTCCTCGGTCTCGTCCCGTCCGACGTCGACCCGGAGGTGCCGGAGGACACGGAGTGGCACGACGTCGCTTCGCTGCCGCGGACGGCGTTCGACCACGAGGCGATCGTGCTGCGCGCCCGCGACCGGCTGCGTTCGAAGCTGTCGTACACCAACCTCGGCTTCGCGCTGGCGCCCGACGAGTTCACGATTTCGGCGTTGCGAGGCCTGTATTCGGCGGCGCTGGGTTACCGCGTCTCGGCGACCAACCTGCAGCGGGTGCTGTCCCGCCGCGGCCTGCTGGTCCCGACGGGTCACACGGCGGCACCGGGCCGCTCGGGCGGACGTCCGGCGGCGCTGTTCTCCTTCGCCGGCAAGGGCATGCAGATCACGGATCCGTTCGCGGTGTTCAAGCCGCCGAACCGGTGACCATCCTGCGCCGGAAGCGTTCTGCCCTTACGGTGGACGCGTGACCGAGCCGGAATCGGAAAGTGACGCGACGACGACGATCCTGCCGTTGTTCCCGCTTCAGACCGTGCTGCTGCCCGGCACCAAGCTTCCGCTGCACATCTTCGAACCGCGGTACCGGCAGCTCACGGCGGACCTGATGAGCGGAACGGTGCCGGGCCGCGAGTTCGGCGTGGTCGCCCTGCGCTCGTCCCTGACCCGCGAGGTCCGTGGTCTGGACCAGTTGCACGAGGTGGGCTGCAGCACGATCCTGCGCGAGGCCAAGCGCCTCCCGGACGGCCGGTTCGACGTGGTGACGCAGGCCCAGCGCCGCTTCCGCCTGCGCGAGCTGGACTGCGTGTCGGCCCCGTACCTGATCGCCTCGGTGGAGTGGCTCGACGACGACCCGGTCGCCCCGTCCGGAGACATGGCAGAGCGCTTGGCGACGGTGGCCCGCGCGGCCCACCAGAGGTATTGCGAAACGGCATGGCGCAGCGACGACTGGCAGGCCCCGGAACCGGAAACGACGATCGCCGAGCTGGCGTACGTGCTGGCGGCGGACTGCCTGCTGCCACTGGAGGACCGCCAGAGGCTGCTGGAGGAACGCCACCCGTTGCGCCGCCTGCGCATCGCGTGCCGGCTTTTGACGCGGGAGGCGGGGTTCTTGAACACGCTGGGCGCGGTGCCGCTGCCGCCCGGGGAGCTGACGGATCTGAGCCGGCCGGCCAGCTTGAACTGAGCCGGCTCTCGTTCTTGCGCAGGGTTTCGGCGAAGTCGGTCGCTGCTGCTGTGGTGGAAGGGTCTGCTGGCCGGTCTGCCCCACGGTGCAGCTGACTTGGGCGGGTGCGGGTCGGTTGGGGCGACGAGCTCGGTGCCCACCACCCCGAAGCCGTGATTGTCACTACGGCCGGTGGTACCGCGTCAAGGCGGGAAAGCGTGCCTTGACCCGGCACCACCGTCCGCGTGCTGGCTTCGGATCGGGGTGGCGGGGCAGGCCTGGGCGGGGGCAAGTCCGGGCGGTGAAGTACCTGGAGGACGCTCAGGCTTCGCCGGAGCCCAGCTAGAAAGGGCGGGCTACCCTCGGTGGCGGCAGGCGCGCCGTCGGTGTCTCGAATGAGTCAGTCGCACCCCTTCAAGAGCGCCAACAAGACCTCGCCGGGCCCCACCCGTTCCCTCGAAGCCGGTCGCTGCTGTGGTGGAGGCAGGTCCGTTGACTGGTCCCTGCCCAGAGGTGCAGCCGACTCGGGCGGTTCCCAGTGCTCACCACCCCGAAGCCACGATTGTCACTAAGGACGGTGGTGGCGGGGCAGGACTGGGCGGGGTGCAAGTCCGGCGTAAGCCTGCGGTCGAGACCGATGAGGCATCTGACCGAGCGCCCGCCTGACACGCCCCACCCATCCCTGGGGGCTGACCCCGGTCCAGTCTATCGGCCCCCACCCACGGAACCGGCGAAACTGCGGCGGACCGGCTCAGTTGTCCACACGCGGGCCGACTTGAGGACAACCGTCCCGGCAGCGGTGGTCAGGAGCCGGAGCCGTTGCCGAACTTGTTCCACACCTTGCCCGCCGCGCCCGAAACCGCTTCGCCGACGTCGCTGAACACCTTTGTCAGGGGGTCCGTCGATGAGTTCCACGATTCCTTGTACGACTGGGCCGCCGACTTCAAGTCGTCCTTCCAGTCCGATGCCGGGGTGTCGGCGTCGCGGCGTGCGTAGTCGCCCGCCAGGATTGCGCGGTAGTCCTCCGAGGCCGCCCACTTCTGCAGCTGCGCCGCGCGGACCACCGCGAACGGGTGCGACTCCGTCTCGACCGACTTGAGCTTGAGGAAACTGTCGCGGATGTCCTCGACCGACTCGTACTCCGCCGCCTGCTGCAGGAACGAAGGGACGTCGATGCGGGCCGGGTCGATGCCGCCCGCCACCTGGATCTGGGCGCGCAGGGCCGCCGTCGGATTCTGGCTGCACAGCAACCCCGCCCGGTCGCACGACAGCTCCGCCTTGCGGAACCACTCGCGCAGCGCCGCGATGATCGCGCGGATGCCGATCGCGCTGACCGGCGTCCACGACACCGCCGGCTGCAGCCCGATCAGCCGCACCATGATCGTGCGGTAGACCGCGTGCCCGGACAGCACGTGACCCATCTCGTGGCCGATCACGAACCGCAGGGACTCCTGGTTCATCAGCTCGACGAGCCCGGTGCTGACCCGGAGGAACGGCTCGTCCATGCCGACCGCCTCCGCGCGGATCCGCGGGTTCTGGAAGACGAACAGGTTCGGAACCGTGAGCAGGTCCAGCGTCTCGGCGCACTCGTGGCGCAGCCGGTCGAGCTCCGGGTACTGCTTCGGCCCGACGCGGATCGACGACGCCAGCGCCATCAGCCGCTCGCCGCGCTCGTTGTAGAAGCCCGAAACCGCCTTGACGACCTGGGCGAAGCCGGGGACCGCGCGCAACGTGGCGAGCGCGCCGCGGTCCACCGGGTGCTCGTATGCGCGCGGGCTGATGCCGGGAAAACGGACAGCGTTGTGCCGCGAAACCTCGATGTCCTCGGTCACTGTTGGTTCCCCCCTGTAGGTGACGGTCACCACCTTAGGGGAAACCGGTCAGCCGAGGCGGCGGCCCAGGTCGTCGCGCCCGTTCCAGGTGGCCAGCAGGGTGTAGGCGATCGACACGCCGAGCGGGCCGGTCAGCAGCACCCACCACGACTCCAGGCGCGGCGCCAGCTCGATCACCGCGCCCAGCGCGGGCGGGGTGGTGATCGTGTAGTGGCCGTTGGCCATCCGGAGGCCGATCCACATCGCCAGCGCGCTCGTGACCGCGACGCCGAGCACCGCGGCGAGGAACACCACCGGCCCGCGCCGCTCGCGCAGCAGCCAGACGACGACGCCGGCGACGATCCCGAAGCCGAGCGTGAGGAACCCGAAGATCGCCAGGTCGTCGAAGCGGTGCCAGCTCTCGAGTTCGAGCGCGCCCTGGGCGCCGTCGGCCGAGATGATCCGGACGCGCTCGGGCGGCGCGAGCAGGGACCACAGGAAGCCGATCGGGAAGCTGAACACGGTCAGCGCGAGCAGGACGCTCAGTGCGGGCAGCAGGTCCGCCTTGACCACGACCCGGGGCCGCCGCTCCCGGAACAGCACGGGCACCGACCACGGACCGGGCACGGCCGACGGCCGGTGCGCGGGCCCCGACGACTCACTCACCCGGACTCCTTCCTGCGACAGTGCCACCGAGCGTAACCGGTCGATGCGTGAGCGCCGTGAGCCGCTCGCCCGTGTCGGGCCGGGTGTTGTGAACGATCTGGTTAGTTACGCCGCGACCGCCGCGAAGCTGTGAACGATCTGGTTAGTTAGGCAGCGACGGGCGCCGGACCGTGAACGACCTGGTTCGTCACCGTGCGCCGCCCGAGCTCAGTGAACGATCTGGTTAGTTACGCAAGCCACATCCACCGAGGCAATGAACGGCCTGGTTAGTTACCCAGGCCGCGCCCGCCGAAGCAATGAACGATCCAGTTCGTTACCCACGCGCCACCCCGGAAGCGATGAACGAACCGGTTCGTCACCCGAGCCGCGTCAGCCGCTTGCCGTCTCGCCGTGGCGGCTGCAGCGGGCCGTCCAGCCGAGCGGGCTCACCTGGACCACCAGCCGGCGCGCGCAGAACGTGCAGTACCGCGGCGGCTCCAGTGCCGTCCTCGGGTTGTGGCACGCCGGGTGGTCCGCCCCACCCGGCGACTCCTGTCCACAATGGACACAAAACAGCGCGTCAGAGGCTGTCACTGAGGGCCTTGATCGGCATCTTGAGCTCGTCCAGCATCTCCAGGTCCGCCGAAGCCGGCCGGCCGAGGTTCGTCAGGTAGTTGCCGACGATGATCGCGTTGATCCCGCCCAGCATGCCCTGCTCCGCGCCCAGGTCACCGAGCGTCAGCTCGCGGCCGCCCGCGAAGCGGAGCATCGTGCGCGGCATCGCGAGGCGGAACGCCGCAACCGTCCGGAGCGCGTCGCGGCCCTCGACGATTTCGTAGTGCTCGTACGGGGTTCCCGGCTGCGGGATGAGGAAGTTCATCGGCACTTCGTGCGGGTTCAGCTCGGCCAGCTGCACGGCGAACTCCGCGCGCTGCTCGACCGTCTCCCCCATGCCGATGATGCCGCCACAGCAGACCTCCATGCCCGCCTCGGCGACCATCCGCAGGGTGTCCCAGCGCTCTTCCCACGTGTGCGTCGTGACCACCGACGGGAAGTGCGAGCGCGCCGTCTCCAGGTTGTGGTTGTAGCGGTGGACACCCATGTCGACGAGCTCGTCGACCTGCTCCTGCGTCAGCATGCCCAGCGAGCAGGCGATCTGGATGTCGTTGCCGTCCTCGCGGATGGCACGCACGCCTTCGCGGACCTGCGAGAGCAGCCGCTGGTCCGGGCCGCGGACGGCGGCGACGATGCAGAACTCCGTCGCGCCGGTCTCAGCGGTCTGCCGGGCGGCCTTGACCAGGTTGGGGATGTCGAGCCACGCCGACCGCACCGGCGTCGGGAAGCGGCCGGACTGGGAGCAGAAGTGGCAGTCCTCGGGGCAGCCACCGGTCTTCAGGCTGATGATGCCCTCGACCTCGACCTCCGGCCCGCACCAGCGCATCCGCACCTCGTGCGCGAGGGCGAGGAGGTCGGGCAGCCGCTCGTCGGGCAGCCGGAGCACGTCGAGGACCTGCTGTTCGCCGAGGCCGACGCCGTTTTCGAGGACCTGCTCACGCGCGAGGGCGAGAACGTCGGTGTCCGGGACTGCGGTCACGGCGGCTCCTTGATCGAGGTGGTGCGGGAAAGCGTCCCTCATCGTGCCCGAAGGGGCCACGAGGGGACAGCGATGCAGGTCACTTCCCGGCGGAAGCGCAGCCCGCGAAGAGCTCCGGGTCGAATTCGCCGCCGAACCACGGCGAGAGGCCGGCCCGGGCCGCGGTCAGGAAGTCCTCGCGGGACGCCTGGCCGATGCCGGCGGGCAGCACGCCGAGCAGCGGCGCCCCCGCCGCGACCGGCAGGTCTTCGAGGTTGGACAGCGCCGCCAGGTCCGGTTCGGCCGGCCAGGCGCCGATGATGACGCCGGCGACGGTCAGCCCGCGCTTGGTCGCCACCTCGGCCGTGAGCGCGGTGGCGTTCAGGGTCCCGAGGCTGGCTTCGGCCACGATGATCACGAGCGAGCCGAGCGACCAGGCGACGTCGGCGAGGCTGGCGCCGGTGCCGTCGAAGCGCACCAGCAGCCCGCCGGCGCCCTCGATGAGGGTGAGGTCGTGCGCGGTGTCGAGGTCGGACGCGGCCTGGGCGATCTCGCCGGGGTCGAGCGTGGGCAGGCCGCTGCGCCGGGCGGCCGCCTCGGGGGAGAGCGGATCCGGGTAGCGGCGCAGCTCGCGCGTGGTGACGTCCGGCCCGGCGAGGCGCCGGACGTCCTGGAGGTCACCGGGCTCGTCGGGCCGCACCCCGGTCTGGGCCGGCTTCAGCACGGCCACCCGCTGTCCCCCGGCCGCCGCCAGGGCCGCGATCGCCGCCGTGGTGATCGTCTTGCCGACCCCGGTCCCGGTCCCCGTCATCACCAGCATGGTCACGGACCATCAACATAGTGACTCCGTGCCCGGTCGCGCACGCGGGCCGTGGTCAGCGGGTCGCCGCGAGCCGGGCCCGCGGGCTGCGGACCCGGCTCGGACTCGGGCAACGGCGGTCAGGCGCCCGGCACCGCCACCGGGGCCCCGGCCGGGCGGAACGTCCGCTCGGCCGCGTCGAACAGGTACACCTGGGCGTCGCCGACGTGGAAGTACATGCCGGTCAGCTGCAGCTTCCCGGCCGATTCCGCCGCCGCCACGGACGGGTACTCGCGCAGGTGCTCCAGCTGCTGCAGCACGTTGTGCAGCGCCAGGCGGTCACCCTTGCGATCCGGGACACCGCCGTCGAGCGTGGCCGAGCCCAGCCGGTGCGCGCTCGGCTCCGCGTGGCGCAGCCAGTCCGACAGCGGCCCCGGCGGCGGGCCGTCGGCCAGCGCCGCCATCGCGCCGCAGGAGGAATGGCCGCAGACGACGATCTCCGCCACCCCGAGCACGCCCACCGCGTACTCGATCGACGCGTTCATCGACGCGTCGGCCTGCCCGGGCGGGACCAGGTTGCCGATGTTGCGGATGGTGAACAGGTCGCCCGGCCCGCTCGTCGTGATCAGGTTCGGCACGATCCGCGAGTCGCCGCAGGTGATGAACAGCGTGCGCGGCCGCTGGCCGTCGGCCAGGCCCGACAGCGTGTCGCGCAGCAGCGGGGCCGCGCGGCGGTGGAACTCCGTGGCGCCGCGGCGGGTCTGCTGGGCCGGGATCTCGACCGCTTCCGCCGCCTGCCACTCCGACCACGGTGCCAGCCAGCGCGGGACCGCCCGGCTCGCGGCGATCCGGGACCGCGTCGGGCGGCCCGCCTTGCCTTCGCCGAACCAGGGGTGGCCGACCTCGTCGACCTCCACCGTGCCGCCGGCGCGCTCGTGCGCCGTCTGCCAGGTGTGCAGGCTTTCGAATGCCGCGTGGTCCAGGTAGTCGACGACCAGCTCGAGCCGGACGGTGACCCCGGCCGGGACGGTCCCGAGCACCTTCGACAGCCGCGGCACCGACAGGAACGTCAGGACGCCTTCGACGACGACGCGCCAGTCGTCGCCTTCGCGCTCGACGTGAATGCCCGACCAGACCGTGCGGCGCAGCATCAGCACCAGCGCCAGCCCGATGCCCGCCAGCACGCCGGTCAGCAGGTCGAACACCACGACCCCGCCGAGGGTGAGCAGGTAGACGGGCAGATCACCGTGGGCCAGCACGGTTTTCATGTGCCCGGGGTTGACCAGCTTCGCGCCGACGTGCACCAGCAGCCCGGCCAGCGCGGCCAGCGGGATGCTCTGGATCAGCCCGGCGAGCAGGACGACGAACAGCAGCACCCAGACGCCGTGCAGCACCGCCGACGCCCGGGACTTCGCCCCGGCGGTGACGTTGGTGGAGCTGCGGACGATGACACCGGTGACGGGCAGGCCGCCCAGCGCGCCGGAGATCATGTTGGCCGTGCCCTGCCCGACCAGCTCGCGGTCGAGGTTGGCGCGCGGCCCGGTGTGCATCTTGTCGACGGCGACCGCCGAGAGCAGGCTCTCCACGCTGGCGATCAGCGCGATCGTGACGACGGCGAGGGCGAACCCGCCCCAGCCGCCGTCCGGCAGCTGCGGAACGAGGTGGATGTTCAGCAGGTCACCGGGCAGTTCGACGCGCGGGAGCGTCATCCCGAACCCGACGGACACCACGGTGGCCACCGCGATCGCGGCGAGCGGGCCCGGCACCTTGCGGACGGCTTCCGGCAGCTTCGGCCAGATCAGCAGCAGCGCGATGGTGATCAGGCCGACGATGGTGGCCGAGTCGTGGTGGGCGACGATCTGGGCGGGCAGCTCGGCGATGTTCTCGATCGCGGAGCTCTGGGCCTTGCCGCCGAGGATGACGTGCAGCTGGCCGAGCACGATCGTGACGCCGATGCCGGCCAGCATGCCGTGCACGATCGCCGGCGAGATGGCCAGCGCGGCGCGCGCGATGCGGCTCAGCCCCAGCAGGACTTGGCACGCACCGGCGAGAACGGTGATCGCACAGGTGACCGCCCACCCGAACGTCTGGATGGTTTCGTACATCACCACGGTCAGGCCGGCGGCGGGCCCGCTCACCTGCAGGGCGGAGCCGCCGAGCGCGCCGGCGACGATGCCGCCGACGACGGCGGCGATCAGCCCGGCGGCGACCGGGGCGCCCGAAGCGAGGGCGATGCCGAGGGACAGGGGGACAGCTACGAGGAAGACGACCAGTGAGGCCGGCAGGTCGTGTCGGAGCACGGCGAGGGGTCTCATGATCACCATGCAACCGGAAATCGAGTGAAATGTCCGCTATGCACCACCCGATCGAGTGAAGGATTGGCGATATTTCACCCTTTTGTCACAAATCGGACATCCCGTTAACGCCACGGTAACACGCGGCAGCCTGTCGCCCGACAGATAAATTCCGGACCAGATAAGGGCTTCACGCCAGTTCCCATGCGCCCCAATGTGGCGTTCGGTGCGTCCAGCGCACCCAATGTGGCGTTCGGTGCGTCCAGCGCACCCAATGTGGCGTTCGGTGCGTCCAGCGCACCCAACGCCACATTGGGGCGCTCGGGGCGGGCTGCGGTCAGTGCTCCAGCGCGCCCGCGGGGACGAACCCGCGGGCGGCATCGTCCAAAAGGGACACTTGTGCGGCGCCGACGTCGAAGTACATCCCGGTCAGCCGCAGCGCGCCCCGCTCCAGGGCGGCCGCGACCACCGGGTAGCCGCGCAGGGTTTCCAGCTGCTGCACGACGTTCTGCAGCGCCAGCTGGTCGGCCTCGGCGGCCGGCCGTTCGCCGCCGAGCAGGAGCGGTGCCTCGCGGCTGCGGCGCCGGAGCGTCGCCTGACCGTGGCGCAGCCAGCTGCCGAGCTGGTCGAGACCGTCCGGCGCCCGGCCGAGCAGCGCCTTCATCGCGCCGCAGGAGGAATGCCCGCAGACCACGATCTCGGCGACCTCCAGGACGCCGACGGCGTACTCGATCGCCGCGCCGACCGACGAGTCGGTGCCGTCTGCCGGCGGCACCAGGTTGCCGATGTTCCGCACGGTGAACAGGTCACCCGGCCCGCTGGTGGTGATCAGGTTGGGCACGATCCGCGCGTCGCCGCAGGTGATGAACAGCGTGTGCGGCTGCTGGCCGTGCGCCAGGCCGTCCCACGTCTCGCGCAGCAGGGGCGCGGTGCGGCGCTGGAACTCGGAGGCGCCGCGGCACAGCAGCGAGCTGGCCGTGCGCTGGGCGGGCAGCACGACGTGCTCGGCCTGCCACTGCGACCACGGCGCCAGCCACCGCGGCACGACCCGCGCGGCGACGCTGCGGCGCACGGTCGGCTCCCCCGCGCGGCCGCGTTCGAACCACGGGTGCCCGATCTCGTCGACGGTGACCCGCCCCGGGTGCGCCTGCTGCCAGCCGCGCAGGCAGTCGAACGCGGCGTGGTCGAGGTAGTCGACGAGCAGTTCGAGGGTGACGTCGGCGTGCGGGGGCAGCTCGGCGAGCACGCGGGTCAGCCGGGGCACGGACAGGAACGTCAGCGCCCCTTCGATGACGACGCGGTGGCGCTCGCCGTCCGTCTCGACGTGGATGCCGGAGAAGATCATCCGCCGCAGCATCATCGCGAGCGCGAGCAGGATTCCCGCCGCGACCCCGGTGAGCAGGTTGACGGCCACCGCGCCGGCCAGCGTCACGACGTACACCGGCAGGTCGCCGTGGCGGCGGACTTCCTTGAGACCGTGGAGGTTCACGAGCTTCAAGCCGACGTAGACCAGCAGCGCGGCCAGCGCGGCCAGCGGGATCAGCCGCAGGACGCCGGTGAGCAGGAGGCAGGCGGCGAGGATCCAGACGCAGTGCAGGATCGCCGACGCGCGGGTGCGCGCGCCGGCCTCGTAGTTGGTCATGCTGCGCACGATGACGCCGGTGACGGGGAACCCGCCGAGCGCGCCGGCGGCGACGTTCGCCGCGCCCTGCCCGATGAGTTCGCGGTCGAGGTCGGTGCGCGGGCCGCCGCGGAGCTTGTCGACCGAGACGGCGGACAGCAGGCTCTCCAGGCCGGCGATGAGCGCGATGGTGACCGCGGCGACGGCGAAGCCGCCCCAGCCGCCGTCCGGCAGCCGCGGCACGACGTGCAGCGCGGGCAGCCCGGCCGGGAGGTCGACGCGCGGGAGGGTCATCCCGGCCGCGACGGACAGGCCGGCGGCCAGCGTGACGGCGGCCAGTGGCGCGGGCACGCGGCGGACGGCCTTCGGCAGCCGCGGCCAGGCCAGCAGGACGCCGAGGGTGACGACGCCGATCAGCACCGCCTGGTCGTGGTGCGCGGCGACCTGTCCCGGCAGCGCCAGGACGTTGGCGAGCGCGGAACCCTGCGCCGAGCCGCCGAGGACGACGTGCAGCTGGCCGAGGACCAGCGTGACGCCGATGCCGGCGAGCAGGCCGTGCACGATCGCCGGCGAGACGGCGAGCGCGGCGCGGGCGGCCCGGGTGAGGCCGAAGAGGATCTGGAGCAGGCCCGCGGCGACGGTGATCGCGCAGGTGACGGGCCAGCCGTGGGTGGCGATCGTGTCGGCCAGCACCACGGTGAGGGCGGCGGAGGGCCCGCTGACCTGCAGCGGCGATCCGCCGAAGAGGCTCGCGACCAGCCCGCCGACGACGGCGGAGATCAGGCCGGAGAGCAGCGGCGCCCCGGCGGCGAAGGCCACGCCGAGGGACAGGGGGACGGCGACGAGGAAGACGACGATCGACGCGAGGACGTCGTGCTTGAGGTTCTCCAGGTGGGCGGAAGGCTTCGGGGGTCCGGTGTCGTGTTCGCCACGAACGATCTCGATCATGGGGGCAGGATCGCCGAAACCGCGCGAAAAGTCCGCTACGCAAGCATTTCTCGCGTTCGTCCGGGCACAGGACGGACCGGGTTCGGCGGCTGCTTCACACTTACCGCCTCGACCGTTCGCGTGGTTTCGATCTTGCTCTGCCACGCAGCGCGACGGTGAGGGACCTTCGGGTCTCGGTGTGCCGGTGGTCACACCCGATGTGCTGAATTCAGGCCTTTTCGGCGACCGCGAGCATCGCCCGGGTGATCACGGCGAGGTCGTCGTCCGTCGAAACGTAGGGCGGCATGGCGTAGACGAGGTCCCGGAACGGCCGCAGCCAAGCCCCGTTCGCGGTGACGACGTCGGTGGCGACGGCCATGTCGACGGGGTGGTCGAGCTGCAGCACGCCGATCCCGCCCAGCACCCGCACGTCGGTCACGGCGGGCAGGTCGCGCGCCGGGGCGAGGCCGTCGAGCAGAGCCTTTTCGATCCGGGTGACGTCGCTGCGCCAGCGGCCGTCGGCGAGCAGGCCGAGGGAGGCATTGGCGACGGCGGACGCGAGCGGGTTGCCCATGAAGGTGGGGCCGTGCGCAAGGACGGGCAGTTCGCCTTGCGCGATCCCGGCGGCGACGTCCGGGGTGCACAGGGCGGCGGCCATGCTCAGGTAGCCACCGGTGAGCGCCTTGCCGACGCACATGACGTCGGGGGTGACACCGGCGTGCTCGGCGGCGAACAGCGCGCCGGTGCGGCCGAAGCCGGTCGCGATCTCGTCGAAGACGAGGAGGACGTCGTGCGCTGCGGTGAGTTCCCGGAGGGCGCGCAGGTAGGCGGGGTGGTGGAACCGCATCCCGCCGGCCCCCTGCACCACGGGTTCGACGATCACCGCGGCGAGTTCGCCTTGGTGCCGCTCGATCGCGGCGGCCAGGACGTCCACATAGGACGGATCGGGCGGGGTGTCGAAACCGGACGGCGGTGCGGGCACGAAGATCTGTTCGGGCAGGACCCCGCGCCAGAGCGAGTGCATGCCGCCTTCGGGGTCGCAGACGCTCATCGGGGTGAACGTGTCCCCGTGGTAGCCGCCGCGCCAGGTGAGCAGCTTGTGCTTGCCGGTCCGCCCGCGGGAGCGCTGGTACTGCAGGCACATCTTGACGGCGACTTCGACGGAGACGGAACCGGAATCGCAGAGGAAGACGTGCTCGAGCCCGTCGGGGCTGAGGTCGGCGAGGGTCTTGGCGAGGGTGATGGCGGGTTCGTGGGTGAGGCCGCCGAACATGACGTGGCTCATCCGCCCGGCCTGGGCGGCGAGGGCGGCGTCGAGGACGGGGTGCCGATAGCCGTGGACGGCGGACCACCAGGAAGACATGCCGTCGACGAGCTCGCGGCCGTCGGCGAGGGTGAGGCGGACGCCGCTCGCTTCGGTGACCAGCAGGGACGGCACCTTCGCCGGCATCGGCGCGTAGGGGTGCCAGACGTGCTGGGCGTCCAGGGCGAGCAGGTCGGCTGGGTCCATTCCGCGACCCTACGACACCGGTTCGGCTCGGTTTCCAGCCCTGGCGATATCGGTCTCGGAGTTTCGGTGGCGGTTGTTTTGCCCACCACCCCGAAGCTCGATTGTGACTACGGCCGGTGCTGCGGGAGCGGTCCTCAAAGGCGGACCGGCAAGGTCTCCAGTCCGTGGACCAGTGAGCTGGTGCGGTACAGGAGCTCGTCCGGCTTCCCGTCCAGGGCGATGTCCGGGAACCTGTCCAGCAAGCCACCCAGTGCGATCTCGGCCTCCAAGCGGGCCAGCGGTGCCCCGACGCAGTAGTGGATTCCGTGGCCGAACGCCAAGTGGCCGCCCGCCGCTCGGGTGATGTCCAGCTTGTCCGGCTCCGGGTACCGCTCCGCGTCGCGGTTCGCTCCCAGCAAGGACACCAGCACGAACTCGCCCTCCGGGATCGTCACCCCCGCCACCTCCACCGGCTCCGCCGTGAACCTCAGCGTGGCCAGGTGGATCGGGCCGTCGAAACGCAGGAACTCCTCCACCGCTCCCGGCAGCAGCTCCGGCTCCGCGCGCAGGCGGGCCAGCTGCTCCGGCTCGCGCAGCAACGCCAGCACGCCGTTCGCGATCAGGTTGACCGTTGTCTCGTGGCCCGCCACCAGCAGCAGGAAGGCCATCGACACCAGCTCGGGCTCGGACAGCGAGTCGCCGTCGTCGCTGGCGTGGACCAGATCGGACAGCAGGTCTTCCGCCGGCTCGGCGCGCTTCTGGGCGATCAGGTCCGTCAAGTACGCGTACATGCTCGCCGCCGCGGCCTGGACCTGTTCCGGGTGCGCCGCCGCGCCCAGCAGGGTCTTGGACCAGCCCGAAAACTCCGAGCGATCCTCCTCGCGCACGCCGAGCAGCTCGCAGATCACCGTGATCGGCAGCGGCGCGGCGAACGACGCCACCAGATCCGCCCGCTCCTGCCCGGCCAGCGCGTCGAGCAGCTCCGCGGTGATCTCCTCCACCCGCGGCCGCAGCCGGGCCACCGTGCGCCCGGTGAACGCCTTGTTCACCAGCTTCCGCAGCCGCGTGTGGTCCGGCGGGTCCGAGTTCAGCATGTGCCAGTTCAGGTCCTGCCCCAGCCCGTTCAGCAGGGCCTCCGGCGGCAGCTTCGCTTCGGACACCCGGCGGATGCCCTGGCTGTTCTTCTGCAGCCGCGGATCGGCCAGCAGCGCCCGCGCCTCCGCGAACCCGGTGACCAGGTAGCACGGCAGCCCTCGCGGCGGCAGCCGCACGTGGCGCACCGGGCCGCCCCCGCGCAGCAGCTCCGAGAACACGTGCGCGTCCTGGGCGAAGTCCCGCGGCACCTCGAGGATCTCGTCGCTCGTCACGTCAGCCCCCAAACTCACCGCGTCAGCGTTCGGCGAGTGCCGTCACGACGCGCTCGGTCACGTCCTGCCAGTATGCCCGCTGTTCCTCGCGCTCTTGCGCGCCCTCAAGCCATTCCTGGTGGAACCGCAGCGTCGTCTTCGCCCCCGAGCCGCTCAGCCGCACCTGCACGGTCGAGTCGTGGTCCCAGTCGCTCGGCCGCCACGTCAGCCGCACCCGGTCGCCGTCGACGAAGCTGCGGATCTCGCCCACCGTGCCGTTCGCCGTTTCGTACTCCGCGCCCGCTTCCGTGGGCAGCTCGACCCCCGGGCCGAGCCAGATCGCGACGCCGTCCCGGCTGACCAGGAAGTCCCACACCGCCCCGGCCGGGTACGGCAGGGTGCGCGAGACGCCGATGTTCCACCCGGCACCGGCCGTCTTCCCCGCTGAAGAAGTCATGTCCTCATCCTCGCACCGGGGTACGACAAAACCGGCGGGCGGCCCGGGTGGAGGATGGGAACCCGTGCGCTACCGCCCGATCTCCCCCGCCGTCCTCGCCGGCGAACTCACCGACCGCATCGACGCGCTCGCCGGGCCGCGGCTCGCGGTGGCCGTCGACGGCGCGGCGGGCGCGACCGGGACCGCGGACCTCGCCGACGCCCTGGTCGATCCGCTGCGCCTGCGCGGCCGCGCGACCCTGCGCGTGTCGGCGCGCGACTTCCTGCGGCCCGCGTCCCTGCGCTTCGAACACGGGCGGACGAACCCCGACGCCCGCTACACCGACTGGCTCGACCTCGGCGCGCTCCGCCGCGAAGTCCTGGAGCCGCTGAAGGGTTCCGGCGAGGTCCTGCCGTCGCTGTGGGACGCCGAGCGCGACCGCGCGACCCGCGCCGAACGGGTGCCGCTGCCCGAAGGCGCCGTCGTGCTCCTCGACGGCGAGCTGCTGCTCGGCGCCGGGCTGGCCTTCGACCTGGCCGTGCACCTGTGGCTCTCCCCCGCCGCCCTGCGCCGCCGCGTGCCGGACGCCTGGGCCGTCCCGGCCTACGAACGCTACGAGGAAGAAGTGGACCCGGGGTCGCTCGCCGACGTCGTCGTGCGCGTCGACGATCCCCGGCACCCGGCGCTCTACACGCCTTAGCGGACCACGGCCACCGGATCGCCGTCCAGCAGGCCGGACAGCCGCCGCGCCATGACGTCCCAGCGCCAGTTCGCCGTCACCCACTCGCGGCCGGCCTGGCCCATCCGGCACGCCCGCACCGGGTCGGCCAGCAGGCTGGCTAGGGTCTCGCTCAGCTGCACGACGTCCCGGCCCTCCACGACGTGCCCGGTGACCTCGTCGAGCACCGCCTCGGGCGCCCCGCCGGAGTTGCCGGCCACCACCGGCAGCCCGGTCGCCGAGGCCTCCAGGTAGACGATGCCGAGCCCTTCGACGTCGAGGCCCTTGCCGCGGGTGCGCGCGGGCATCGCGAAGACGTCACCCGCGGCGTAGTGCGCGGGCAGCTCGGCCCACGGCACCGACCCGGTGAGCACGACGTCGCGCTCCAGGCCCAGCCCGGTGACCAGTTCGGTGAGCCTCTTGCGGTACGGGCCGCCGCCGACGATCAGCAGCGCCGCGTCCGGGACGCGCTCGCGGATCGACGGCAGCGCGCGGATCAGCTGGTCCTGGCCCTTGCGCGGGACCAGCCGCGACACGCAGACGACGGTCGGCCGGTCGCCGAGGCCGTGCCGGGCCCGGATTTCCGCGCGCCCGGCCGGATCCGGCCGGTACACCTCGGTGTCCACCCCGGACGGCAGCAGCTCCAGCCCGGCCATCGCGCCGAACGCCGCGGCGAAGCGGCCGCGGGTGTACCGGCTGACGTAGGTGACGACGTCGGCGGTGTCGCCGATGCGCCGCAGCGCCTGCCGCGAAGCCGGGAGCATGGACCAGCCGACCTCGTGACCGTGCGTCGACGCGACGACGCGGCGCGCTCCGGCCCGGCGCAGCGGGTGCCCCAGCAACGCGAGCGGCGCGGCGGCGCCGAACCAGACGGCTTCGCAGTCCCGCGCCCGCATGATCTGCTTCGCCCGGCGGAGCACGTCCGGCGTCGGCAGCATCAGCGACGTCGGGTGCCGGACGACCTCGAACGGCGCTTCGGCGTCAAACTCCTCGTGCGACCCCGTCCGCGACTCCCACGACGGCGCGTAGACGACCAGGTCGTCCGCCGGCAGCCGGGTGGCGAGGGAGTTCAGGTAGTTCTGGATCCCCCCGGGCCGCGGCGGGAAGTCGTTGGTCACGAGCAGGGTCTTGAGCACGCCCCAGAGGCTAACGGCGAAGGGGCGGCACCGCGTGTGCGGTACCGCCCCTCCGGGGTGCTGCTCCGAGGTCACGCCGTCGGGCGGCGCGCTCCCGAGTACTGGCTCTGCAGCGGCGAGATCTTCACGACGTCGCCGGTGTCGGGCGCGTGCACCATCTGGTTGTTGCCGATGTACATGCCGACGTGCGAAACGGGCGAGTAGAAGAACACGAGGTCACCCGGCTGGAGCTGGTCCCGCGGCACCGCGGTGCCGAAGGTCGACTGCTCGCGGCTGGTCCGCGGGATGGTCAGCCCGGCCTGCTTGTACGCCCACGACGTGAGGCCGGAGCAGTCGAAGTTGGTCGGGCCGGTGGCGCCGTAGACGTAGGCGCTGCCGAGCTTGCTCAGCGCGGCGTCCACGGCCGCCTGCGCGGCGGCGGTGGGGGCCTTGATGTTGCTGGGCGGCGTCCCGCCGCGGTCCTTCTGCGCGGCCTTGTCCGAGGCGCTGAGGTTCTTGTTGGCCGCCTTCAGCTGATCGATCTGGTCGTTCAGCGTCTTCTGCTTGGCCTTGATGTCCTCGGTCAGCTTGGCCGCGGCGTCCCGCGCGTCCTGCGCGCGCTTGGCGGCGTCGCTGGCCTTGGCGGCCGCGTCGGTGGCCTGCTGGACGGCGCCGGTGAGGTTGCCCATCGCGGCGTTCTTGCCGGTCGCGATGACCTCGAGCGCCGAGGAGCGGTCCAGGAAGTCCTGCGTGGACGTGCCCGCCAGCAGCGCCGACAGCTTGTTCAGCTGGACACCGCTGGTGAACGACGCACCGGCGAACTTGTCGACCTCGGTCTGGTACTTCTTCTGGCTCTCGGACGCCTTGGTGGCCTGTTCCTTGGCCGCGTTGACGTCGCCGGTGGCCTTGTCGAGCTCGCCCTGCTTCTTCTTCAGGTCGTCCTGGGCGGACAGCAGGTCTTCGTTGAGCTTCTCGGCCTGGGCCGCGAGGTCGCGGTACTGCGCGAGCGCGTCGGAGCCGGTGGGCGGGGTCTGGAGAACGGGGACGGGGGCGGCGGTGGCCGTCGGCTGGGCCACGGTGACGAGGGTGATCACCGAGGCCGCGGCGAGCGCACCTGAAACCACGCGCCTGAGGGAATGCGACTGCACGGTCGCGCGGGTCTCCTTTGGTCTCGGCCGCCGACGGGGACCGGGGCACGAAGAGGTCGGGGTGTTCCTCTTCACCGCTGTCCCACCCACCACGCACCCGGACCGTGCGCTTTTGCCATGCACGGGCCGCAACAGGTGAAGCACGCGGTGGTGGTTCCGGTTCCCAGCTTCCCGACAAAGCTGCGTCCGGCGGCGATCCCGTGTCGCCGCCTCCACAGACGGCCGGGGGCCACGAGATCTCGGACAGGTTACGAAAAGACCGCCACCACGTCCACCACCTCTCCGGCAAAAGCGCTGAGTGACGTCGCTGAACACCTTCGGACCAGGGCGGGAGGAAAGATGTGATGGGCGTTACACGCTGGGGTTTTCCGCGGGGCTTTTCGACTACCGACCGTTCACCGATTCAATCGACCATTCGGCGCGCCGTCACGAAACGGTGGAAATCAGGCGGTGCGCCGGATCGGTTCTTCCACCAGCCGCAGGTGTGGCACCATCCCGGCCTCGGCCAGCGCGTCGATCGCGCGCCGCTCGTCGGCGTCCCACGCCACCGCGGGTGGCGCGCCGAGCAGCACGCTCACGACGCAGTCGTGGCACGAGATGCCGCGCACCACGCAGCGGTCGCAGTCGACCACCAGGTTCTCGATGTCCGAAACGGCGATGTGCGAGACGTCCACTTCGGACAGCTCGGGCCGGTCGCTCATGTGGTCCTCCTCACGTCGGAACTGACTGAGGACGACGGTAGGCGCCACCACCGACAATTTCTGTGTCGTGCCGGGGCTTCGCCCCGGGCCGGGGGCTTCGCCACCCGGAACCCCCAAGGTGTGGTCAAACCCTCGACAGGCGGCTGACCAGCACCGATGACGGCGTCGGGTGGGCGCCGCGGCCCCGCACGGAGTCCGCGACCGCCCGGTCGGACGTCGCGACGACCATCGGCCGCCCCGCCGGCTCGGCCGCGACCAGGTTGCGGATGACGTCGTCGGCCAGCACCCCGCGGTCGGAGAACAGCACCCGCACCCCGCGGGGCACCGAGGCGGGGACCGACAGCACGCCGGCGCCGTCGAACACCACGGTGACCTCGGCGGACGTGCGCGCGGCGAGGGCCTGCAGCTGGTGGATCAGCCGGTCGCGCTGGTCGGCGAGGGCGAGTTCCGGATAGCCGGTCTTGGTGACGTTGTAGCCGTCGACGATCAGGTGCACGTTGGGCAGCGCGAGGTAGCGGTCCAGGGTGGACACGTCGGCGATCTTGCCGCCCTGGCCGGTGCCGGTGCTGGCGCCGCGGACCATGTCCGCCGGGCGGGCGCCGCGCGCGCCGAGGGCGAGCTCGCGGCGGAGGCCGGTGACGGCGCCGTCGATGGTGTCGATGAGCAGGGCGAGCCGCACCTCGTCGGCCTGCCGGGCTTCGCGCGCGGACTGGCGGGCGATCTCGGCGTCGGCGACCGCGCGCTCGGCACGGGCGCGTTCCCCGGCGACGCGCTGGCGTTCTCGCTCGAGCTGCGTGGTGAGGGCGGCGATCTCGTCGTTGCGCGCGGCGGAACCGCGCTCGGCGTCCGCGGACGCCGCTTCGGCCGCGTCCCTGGCCTGGCGCAGCTGGACGCCTTGCTCGCGAAGGCGCTTCAGGAGCTTCTCGACTTCGCCTTCGCGCTCGCCACGGGCGTTTTCGGCGGCTTGTTTCGCTTCGGCGAGCTCGGCGCGGACCTGGGCGAGCTCGGCCTCCAGCCGCTGGCTGCGGGCGAGCGCGGCGTCGCGTTCGGCGCGCAGGGCGTTTTCCTCGGCGTTGCGGGCGACCAGCCGGACGCGCCCGGTCGCCCCGGACTCGCCGAGCAGGACGGCGGCGGCCGCGGCGGCGACGGACTCGGCGGCGTTGGGGTCGAGCGCGTCGGTGCGGTGCTCGCGCAGCCACTCGATGACGGCGGTCCGGAACTGGGACGAGTCGGCGAGGGCCGCGAGCAGGGCGGCGCCGCCGAGCTTGGCGCGCTTGGCCGGCGCGAACTTCGCGACCGGCCGCAGCTGGCGGGGCACGTCGGTGGCGGGCAGTTTGGCGACGGCGGCCGCGGCGAGCTCGGCGATGCGGTCGCGCACCGGTTCGGGCAGCGCCGGCCAGGTCGCGGGATCGGGGTGTCCGGCCTGGTCAGCGGGCTCTTCGGCCGGCTCGGGGCGCGACGCGACGCCCGAGGGACCGACGGGGTCCCCGGGCGGCTCCGGCACGAGCGGCTGCGGGTGCATTGGTCCAGGGTAGGCCCCGCCTCCGCATCCCGCGCCGCGCACCACACGGACCGGCGGCGCGCGGAAACTGTCGGTGGTCGCCCTTAAAGTCCGGCCCATGCGTTCGGTCCAGGCTCAGCTCGCGTTCGACGAGCTCGGAACTCCCTTGCGGGACACCACCTTCGTCGTCTTCGACCTCGAAACGACCGGGGCGCCGCCGGGGCCGTCGGGGATCACCGAGATCGGCGCGGTGAAGGTGCGCGGGGGTGAGGTGCTGGGCGAATTCGCCACGCTGGTGAACCCGGGCACGCCGATCCCGCCCCAGATCGTCTCACTGACCGGGATCACGCAGGCCATGGTCTACGACGCGCCGCCGATCGAGGAGGTGCTGCCGGCGTTCCTGGAGTTCATCGGGGGCGCGGTGCTGGTGGCGCACAACTCCGGCTTCGACACGTCCCACATGCGGGCGGCGTGCGAGGGGCACGGGTACGTGTGGCCGAAGCTGACGGTGGTGTGCACGGTCCGGCTGGCCCGGCGGGTGGTGCCGCGGGACGAGGTCGGGCGGTACAACCTGACGGCGCTGGCGCTGCTGTTCGGGGCGAGGACCCGCCCGACGCACCGCGCCCTGGACGACGCGCGGGCGACGGTCGACGTCCTGCACGGGCTGCTGGAGCGGGTGGGCAACCTGGGCGTCCACTCGCTCGAGGAGCTGATGGGGTACCTGCCGGAGGTGACCGTCGCCCAGCGGGCGAAGCGGCACCTGGCGGCGGACCTGCCGTCGGCCCCGGGCGTCTACCTGTTCAAGGGGCCGAAGGACGAGGTCCTGTACGTCGGCACGGCGAAGGACCTGCGGCGGCGGGTGCGGTCGTACTTCACGGGCTCGGAGAACCGCAGCCGGATCCGGGAGATGGTCGCGCTGGCCGAGCGCGTCGACCACGTGGTGTGCGCGCACGCGCTGGAGGCGGAGGTGCGCGAGCTCAGGCTGATCGCGGCGCACCGGCCCGCGTACAACCGGCGGTCGAAGAACCGGCACCAGGGCTGGTGGATCGGCTTGACGGAGGAGGCGTTCCCGAGGCTGTCGGTGGTCCGCCTGCCGCGGCCGGGGGTGCTGGGCCCGTTCCGCAACCAAGCGGACGCCCGCACGACGGCGGACACCCTGGCCGGGGCGTCGGGCCTGCGAACGTGTACCCAGCGGATCTCGCCGCGGTCGGCGAACGGGACCCCGTGCGTGCTGGCGGAGCTGGGCCGCTGCGGGGCACCGTGCGCGGGCCGCCAGAGCGTGGAGGCCTACGGCCCGGCGGTCGAGTCGGTATCGGGCCTGATCGCGGGCGTGGACGGAGGTGCCCTGCACACGGCGGCGGCCCACGTGGAGCGCCTGGCGGCGGGCCGGCACTACGAGCAGGCGGCCCGCCACCGCGACGAGCTGGCAGGGCTGATCCGCGCACTGGGCCGGGCGCACCGGCAGGCCTCGCTGGCCTCGATCGGCGAGCTGATCGCGGCGGCCCCGGACGGCGCCGGCGGCTGGGAGCTGACGGTGATCCGCTACGGCCGCCTGGCCTCGGCGGGCGTGGCGCGGCGCGGGGTGCCGCCGATGCCGGTGGTGGAGGCGCTGGTGGCATCGGCGGAGACGGTCCTGCCGGAGCCGGGGCCGCTGCACGGAGCACCGCCGGAGGAGGTGGGCGTGCTGCTGCGGTGGCTGGCGCGCCCGGGGGTACGGCTGGTGCGGACGACCCGCCCGTGGGCCGAACCGACGGCGGTCGCAGGCTGGCGCGGGTGGCTGGACCTGGTCGCGGACGCGCACTCGCTGGAACGCGTCCACTGACCGGGCCGGGCGGGGATCGGCCCGCGTGACCGGGGTCGACACACGTGATCGGGGGTCGACACGCAGGAGAGGGGCCGGCCGGGGGGTCAGGCGGCTGAGGCGTTGAGCGCGTCCAGGAGCCAGGTGTGGGCGAGGCCCATCGAAACCTCCCCCGTGACCTCCCCGGCCAGGTGCCAGTACCGGCGCAGGCGCGGATTGCGGTCCGGGGCCGTCCGGTGGTTCAGGGACCTGCGGAAGGCCGGGCTGTCCGCCTTCCCCACCGCCGCCGCGTGGGCCGCCACGAAACGGTCCAGCTCCGGTCCCGGTGCCGGCCTGGCCCCCGCCGCCACCAAGGCCCCCGCCGCGACGCACGCCTCCCCACCTCGGCGTGCAACGCCTCCAGGTCCGCGATCCGGTCGTGGCCCGCCAAAGTGCTCTCCGCCAGCGAAGACGCCAACCGGACGGCCGCCGCCAGCACCACCAGCGAGGCGTATGCCACCACCTGGGCCGTCGAGGGCTCCGATGGCGGCTCCGGGGCACTCATCTCCAAGAACATCCGGGCCGTGTCCGGGGGAATCGGGCCCGTCGTCATCGGGCGCCACAGGCGGATCAGCGTCTCGCGTGCCGCGTAGCCGTCCTGGACCGCCGACAGGAGCTCCAAGCGGGCCGTGCGGTCGGCCGGTGGCGCCTCCGCGACCGCGCGGAGCACCGAACGCCGCCAGCTCAGCGTGGCCAGCTCGCGGTCGAGGGCCGTCCTCTCGGCCGCCACCGCCTCGTCGAGGGACCTGCGGCCGGCCAGGACGTCCGTGATCGGGCGCAGGCCCAGCCCGAGCCCGCGCAGCCTGCGCACCAGCGTCAGCCGGTCGATCGCCGCGCTGTCGAACCGGCGGTGGCCGCCCGCGCTGCGGACCGGCTCCAGCACGCCCTCGTCGCAGTAGAACCGGATCGTGCGGACGGGCACGCCCGTCCGGTGCGCCAGCTCGCCGATGCCGAGTGTGTCTCCGGTCACCTTCCGTCGAACCTCCAGCCGGGTGGAATTCCTACGGTACGGCCATGGACAACGCCAGACTCGCCGCAGGGCTCCGCCACCACACCGCCGGGTTCGCCGACGCCGTCGCGAACGCCGATCCGGACTGGACCGTGCCCACCTGCCCGAAGTGGCCGCTGCGGGTGCTCGTCGGCCACCTCGGCCAGGCCCACCGCTGGGCCGCCGGCATCGTCCGGGACGGCCCCTCGCCGGTGCCCGACCCCTTCGACGCCGACCCCGGCTCCCCGGACGAGTGGTCCGCCTGGCTGCACCAAGGCGCCGAGGACCTCGAAGACGCCGTGCGGGCCGCCGGGGACGCTCCGGTGTGGACCTTCTTCGGCCCGCAGCCGGCCCGGTTCTGGCTGCGCCGGATGCTGCACGACACCACCGTCCACCACGCCGACGCGGCCCTGGCCGCCGGCCGGGGCTTCACCGTGGCCCCGGACCTCGCCTCCGACGCGATCAGCGAGTGGCTGGACGTGCTGTCCGACCCCGTCACGGCGAGCCTCAACCCGGCCTTCGCCGAGCTCCGCGGCACCGGCCAGACCCTCCACGCCGACCCCGGCGACGGCCCCGGCTGGCTGATCACCCGCACCCCCGAGGGCGTCCGGTGGACCCGGGACAGCCAACCCGCGGACGTCACGCTGACCGGCCCGGTCACCGACCTCCTGCTCGTGCTCTACCGCCGCCTGCCCCTGGACCGCGTCACCGTCACCGGCGACGCAGCACTCGCCGCGCACTGGCTGGCCCACGCCGCGGCGTAGCTAGGATCGCGAGCGACACCCGCAGACGAGTCTTGGAGGACCCAGGTGATCACCGCGATCGTGTTGATCCAGGCAGAGGCGGACGCCATCCCGGACGCGGCGCAGGCGATCGCCGACATCGAGGGTGTCGGCGAGGTCTACTCGTGCGCCGGGGACGTCGACCTCATCGCCACCGTGCAGGTGTCCACGCACGAAGGGCTGGCCGACCTGATCCCCGGCAAGATCGGGAAGGTGCCCGGCGTGCTGAACACCGTCACCCACATCGCGTTCCGCTCCTACAGCCGCGCCGACACGGAATCGGCCTTCTCGATCGGCGTGGAGGACTAACGCCCCAATGTGGCGTTCGGTGCGTCCAACGCACCCAATGTGGCGTTCGGTGCGTCCAACGCACCCAATGTGGCGTTCGGTGCATCCAACGCACCCAACGCCACATTGGGGCGCTGGCGCTGGGCCGATGCGGCGGGCTGGATCCGAGATCGATCCGGGGTACGACGAAGGCCACCTCCCGCGGGAGGTGGCCTTCGTCGTACCTGGGACCTAGTGGTCCGACTGCTTCGCGGCCGACGCCGTCTCGGCGGAGTCGAACTCGCCGTGCTGGCCGTGCTGACCGTTCTCGCCACCGGAGTGGCCGTTGCCGTTGGCCCGCTCCAGTGCCGCCGTCTCCTCGGCCGGGTCCGGCGACCAGAACGTGCCCGGAACCGCGTGCCCGGCCGAACCCAGCTTGTTCATCTTCTTCGGCACCGACGCGCCCTGGTATTCGAGCGCGATCGCGTGGCCGTGGCTGTCCACCCCGGCCAGCGGCTGGTGGATCTCGATGAACTCACCGTGCGGCAGCCGCTTGATGATGCCCGTCTCGACGCCGTGCTCCAGCACCTCGCGGTCGGCCCGCTGCAGGCCCAGGCAGATGCGGTAGGTGAAGTAGTAGGCCAGCGGCGGCACGATCAACACGCCGATGCGGCCCGCCCACGTCGTCGCGTTCAGGGAGATGTCGAACTGGTCGGCGATGATGTCGTTGAAGCCGGACAGCTCGATGACCATGAAGAAGCCCAGCGCCATCGCGCCCAGCGCCGTGCGGACCGGGACGTCCCGGGGCCGCTGGAGCAGGTTGTGGTGCGCGGTGTCCTTGGACAGCTTCCGCTCGATGAACGGGTAGCCGAGCAGCAGGCCGAACAGGATCGGCATGCCGACCGCGCCGGGGAAGAACACCGCCGGGATCGTGTAGTTCCCGAGGTAGACCTCCCACGCGGGCCAGATCCGGAGCATGCCGTCCGCCCAGGCCATGTACCAGTCGGGCTGTGAGCCCGCCGACACCTGCGCCGGGTTGTACGGGCCGAAGTTCCACACCGGGTTGATCTGGAACAGCCCCGACATCAGCGCCAGCACCCCGATGACCAGGGTGAAGAACGCCCCGCCCTTGAGCGCGAAGTACGGCATGATCCGCACGCCGACGACGTTGGTCTCCTTGCGCCGCACCCCCGGGAACTGCGTGTGCTTCTGGTACCAGACCAGCGCCAGGTGCGCCCCGACCAGCGCCAGCATGATGCCCGGCAGCAACAAAATGTGCAGCGTGTACAACCGCGGAATGATCTGATCGCCCGGGAACTCCCCACCGAACAACGCCCAGTGAATCCACGTCCCGGCCACCGGCACCGACAACACGATGCCCGACAGCGTCGCCCGGATACCGGTACCCGACAGCAAGTCATCCGGCAGCGAATACCCGAAGAAACCCTCGAAGCACCCCAGGATCAGCAGCAGGCCACCGATCACCCAGTTCGCCTCACGCGGCCGCCGGAACGCCCCGGTGAAGAAGATCCGCAGCATGTGCACGGCCATCGACGCCACGAAGATCAACGCCGCCCAGTGGTGCAGCTGCCGCATGAACAGCCCACCACGCACGTCGAAGGAGATGTCCAGCGTCGTGCGGAACGCCTGCGACATCTCCAGGCCCTGCATGTTCTTGAAACTGCCGTGGTAGACGACCTCCTGCATCGAGGGGTCGAAGAACAGCGTCAGGTACACCCCGGTCAGCAACAGGATGATGAAGCTGTACAGCGCGATCTCGCCCAGCAGGAACGACCAGTGGGTCGGGAACACCTTGTTCATCTGGTGCCGCAGGCCCTTGGCCAGGTGATACCGCTGGTCGGCGTTGTTCGCGGCCTCGCCCAGCGCCTTCTCCACCGGGCTCGACCCCTTGGTCGGCGTGGTGAGTGAACTCATGACTTACGCTCCCAAAAGGCCGGACCGATGGCCTCGATGAAGTCGCCTCGCGCGATCAAGTATCCCTCTTCGTCCACCGTGATCGGTAGCTGGGCCAGCGGCCGGGTCGCCGGGCCGAAGATCGGCTTGGCGTAGTGGAGGGCGTCGAACTGCGACTGGTGGCACGGGCACAGGATGCGGTTGGTCCGCTGCTCGTACAGGGAGGTCGGGCAGCCGACGTGGCTGCAGATCTTCGTGTACGCGTAGTAGTCGCCGAAGTTGAAGTCCTCCTGGCCGGCCCGCTTGACCACCTTGGCGGCGTCGGTCGGGCGCAGGCGGATCAGCATGACCGGGTTGTCGACCCGGGTCAGCGCCTTGGCCAGCGCCTCGGCGTCGTTGCGCTCGGACTCGCGGAACGGGAAGACCGTCTCCATCGCGCCGGCGTCGAGGTCCTCGGCCTTGACCAGGGAGATCTCGGTCTCCTTGCCGTGCTCCACCTCGACCGGCTTGCCGGTGGCGCGGCGCATGTAGACCTTCTCGCCGGGGAAGTTCGGCTGCCAGCCGGTGTGCCACAGGGAGTCGCGGGACTCGCTGTCCTTCCACGGGTTCTTGATGAAGGACGCGACGGGCAGCGCCGCGGCCGCGAGGCCGAGCGCACCGGCACCGGCGATCGCCGAGCGCTTGATCAGCGAGCGGCGGGCGATGGTGCTGCGGTTCCCTGCGTCGGCCAGGTGCGCGAGGATCGTCGCGCGGTCGACCTCGGCCGACCCTTCGCCGCCGGCGTCGCTGCGCTGCTGCACCGCGACCTCGGCGGGCACGAACTTCTTCGTGTACAGGATCACGCCGATGCCCAGGCCGAGGATGGCCAGGCCGAGCGTGAGGCCGAGCATCGGGGTGTAGAGGCTGTACCAGAAGTGGGCGCTCTCGTTGTCCGGCGCCTCGTACTGCCACGGCCACCAGATCAGCGAGACGACGAACCCGATGCCGGCCAGCGCGGACAGGCCGAACCAGAACGCGACCAGGCGCTCGGCGCGCCGCTCCGCCCGGGTGCCCTCCACGGGCCACGGGGTCGGGTACTCGACGATCTCGACGCCGTCGAGCGCCCCGCCCAGCTTGACCAGCTGGTCCCGGTCCATCTCAGCCAGTTCCGCCTCCGACGGCGGCTTCGGCCCCTCGGCACTCATGCCTTCGATCCAATCCACAACGTCACGCCGATCAGCGCGGCGATCCCGACGATAAAGGCGATGACGCCCTCCGAAGCGGGGCCGACCCCGCCGAGGCCGTTACCACCCGGGTCATTGTTGCCGTCCGACACCGACTTCACGTAGGCGACGATGTCCTTCTTCTCCTCCGGCGACAGCTGCCGGTCGGAGAACTTCGGCATGTTCTGCGGGCCGGTGAGCATGGCCGTGTAGATCTGC
This sequence comes from Amycolatopsis sp. NPDC004772, assembly GCF_053601215.1. Classification (NCBI taxonomy): domain Bacteria; kingdom Bacillati; phylum Actinomycetota; class Actinomycetes; order Pseudonocardiales; family Pseudonocardiaceae; genus Amycolatopsis; species Amycolatopsis sp. NPDC004772. The sequence goes on along the minus strand of NZ_JBSGBK010000009.1, from coordinate 9,119 downwards.
TCTTCGCTGGCCGGGTCCAGGTTCGGCGCGTACTTGCCGGCGGACAGCGCACCGCCGCGGCCGGTGAAGTTGTGGCACGACGCGCAGTTGAGGCGGAACAGCTCGCCACCGCGGGCCGGGTCGTCGCCGCGCAGGGCCTCGCCCTTCTCGGCGGGCCGCTGGACACCGCCGCCGTGCGCCTGGATGTAGGCGCCGACCGCGTCGATCTCGGCCTCGGTCAGCTTCGGCGGCTTCCGCTCGACCTGCGCCTCCTGGCGCGCGGCGGGCATGCGGCCCGAAGAAGTCTGGAAGTACACCGCGGCGTCGCCGATGCCGATCAGGCTCGGCCCGCGGTCCTGCACGCCCTCGAGGTTCGCACCGTGGCAGGCGATGCAGGTGTTGTTGTAGACCTGCTCGCCGAGGCGCAGCTGCGCCGGCGTGCCCTGGGCCTGCGCGGTCTGCGGCTCCGGCACGAGCAGGGCGTAGCCGGCGCCGGCACCCACCAGCGCGATGCCGAGCGCGAGCAGGCCGGCGAACCGCCTCCGCAGCTTCGACCGCGCGCGGTAGCGGCGCTCCGAGGATTTCGTGCTGGTGGTCATCTTGCGGCAACCCTTGCTGTCAGTTCAGGCCGATGGTGAAGGTGGTGGCGGCTGGGTGAGGACCTACGGAAGGAGGTAGATCACACCGAAGAGGCCGACCCACACGATGTCGACGAAGTGCCAGTAGTAGGACACGACGATCGCCGACGTGGCCTGGGCGGGCGTGAACTTGCTCAGTTTCGTGCGGATGAGCAGGTACACGAAGGCGACGAGCCCGCCGATGACGTGCAGGCCGTGGAACCCGGTGGCGAGGTAGAAGACCGTGCCGAACGGGCCGGACGGGATCGTCATCCCCTCTTCGACCAGGTTGTGGTACTCGTTGGCCTGGCCGCCGACGAAGATCGCGCCCATGATCAACGTGATGATGTACCAGCGGCGCAGCCCGTAGACGTCGCCGCGCTCGGCCGCGAACACGCCGAACTGGCAGGTCAGCGACGACAGCACGAGGATCACCGTGAACGGGATCGCGTACGCCACGTTGAGGTGGAACTCCTCGCCGTGCAGCGGCGGCGGCCACTGGCCGGACGAGTTCTGCGCCTTGACGGTGAAGAACATCGCGAACAGTCCGGCGAAGAACATCAGCTCGCTGGAAAGCCACACGATGGTGCCGACACTGACCATGTTCGGCCGGTTCAGCGAGTGGACCCGCTGACTGATGGTGGGAGCTGCCGTTGTCACGCGTCGCATTATGTCCTCTCGCACCGCCGCTCCGCCGGGTGGGTCCACGGCGAGCCGTCTGCGTAACCGATCACACCGGATGCCCGGGAAGGTGAGAGCTACTCATGGGTTTACTCGACCGCCTGCTTGACCTGGTCAAGAAGCGAGAAACCGCCGGTCTGACGGCCGGCGCACCGGGGCTGAAGATCGTCGCCGAGGCCTTCGACCCGGCCGTCGCGGACTCCGCCGTGCTCGCCGGTTCACCCGCCTGGGTCAGCACGGCACCGGCCGTTCTGCGGCACCACCTGCTGCTGCCGCCGGACCGGCTCGAAGAGGCGGCGTCGATCCTCGCCCAGGACGGCTATGAGCTGCGGGAACCCACCTCTTCCGAGGAGCTGACGAGGGTGCTCGCGGTGCGCGTCCAGGTGCTCGACGCCCTGCATTGCGCCCAGGAGAGGTCCCGGATGGCCGGTCTCGCGCAACGATTGGGCGGCGACGCGCTCGGCTGGGACGCGCAACAGCCGGAGCCGACCGCGTGATGTCGGTCTCGGCCGATACGATCGCGGGAGACGTGCGGTGACGAGTATGGAGGCGTGCCTGATGGGCGAGCGGTCGATGCGGGTCCTGGTGTTCAGCCACAAGCCGGAGGTGCGCGAGGCGATCGTGAACGCGGTCGGCCGCCGGCCCGCCGCGGACCTGGCGCGCGTGGACTACGTCGAGGCGGCCGGCATCGCGGACGTGCTGTCCGAGGTGGACGCGGGGAACGTCGACCTGGCGATCCTCGACGGCGAGGCGCAGCCGACCGGCGGCATCGGCCTCTGCCGGCAGCTGAAGAGTGAAATCACCGACTGCCCCCCGATCGTGGTGGCCGTGCGGCGCAAGGACGACCGGTGGCTGGCCACCTGGTCGCAGGCGGACGCCGTGCTGGTGCACCCGCTGGACCCGCTGACCGCCGCGGAGACCGTCGCCGACGTGCTGCGCGCGCGACGGGTCCCCGTCGTGAACGGCTGAGCCCGGTGACCACCCCGGTCCCCCGCACCTGGCCACCCCTGCTCAAGCAGCTCATCGCCGGCGTCGACCTCTCCGCGGAGGACACGGCGTGGGCGATGGACCAGATCATGAGCGGCGCGGCGAGCCCGGCCCGGATCGCCGGGTTCGCGGTCGCGCTGCGCGCCAAGGGCGAGACGCCCGAGGAGATCGCCGGCATGGCGGCCACGATGCTGGCGCACGCCAAGCGGGTCGAGCTGGACGGCCCGGCGGTCGACATCGTCGGCACCGGGGGCGACGGCTCCAACTCGGTGAACATCTCGACGATGGCGACGATCATCACGGCGGCGGCCGGCGCGCCGGTGGCCAAGCACGGCAACCGCAGCGCGTCGTCGAAGTCCGGCGCGGCGGACGTCCTCGAAGCGCTCGGCGTGACGATCAGCCTGCCGCCGGAGGACGTCCGGCGCAGCCTCGACGAGGTCGGCATCGGGTTCTTCCTGGCGTCGGCGTTCCACCCGGCGCTGCGCCACGCGGGCCCGGTGCGCAGCGAGCTGGGCATCCCGACGACGTTCAACCTGCTCGGCCCGCTGACCAACCCGGCCCAGCCGGGCGCGGCGCTGATCGGCTGCGCGTACCCGGACAAGACCCGCGTGCTGGCGGAGACGTTCGCCCGCCGCGGCACCCGGGCCCTGGTGGTCCGCGGCGACGACGGCCTCGACGAGATCACCACGACGACGACGTCGACCGTGTGGGTGGTTTCGGGCGGCGAGGTCACCGAGCGCAGCTTCGACCCGGCAGCCGTGGGCATCGCCCGCGCGACGGCGGAGGACCTGCGCGGCGGCGACGCGGCGGCGAACGCGGCGGTGGTCCGCGACCTGGTGGGCGGCAAGCCGGGCCCGGTCCGCGACGCCGTCCTGATCAACGCCGCGGCCGCGCTGGCGGCCTTCACGGGCTTCTCGGAGTCACTGGAGGACGACCTGCGGGCCGGTCTGACGCGGGCGGCCGAGGCCATCGATTCCGGCGCCGCGGCCGCGCTGCTGGACCGCTGGATTGCCTTCACCTGACCCGCGACCCGCGTGCTCCAAGCCGGAACTCGCGTGACCGAACCCGGAACTCGCGTGATTGGGGCCAGATCTCGCGTGACTGGAGCCGGAACTCGCGTGATTGGGGCCGGACTCGTGAGTTCCGGCCCCAATCACGTCAGTTACGGCCCCAACCACGTTGGTTACGGCCTCGATCACGTGGGTTACGGGCCCGATCACGGGGGTGACGGGCCCGGTCACGATCGGCAGGCCGGTTCCCCGCGGGTTTCCGGGGCCGGAGCCGGCTGCGGGGCGGGCTTGCGGCCGCGCTGCGGTGCCAGTGCGGCCGCCAGGACCGCGAGCATGCCCAACGCCTCCGGCCAGCTCGGGCGGTGGCCGTAGAACAGGATGTCCACCAGCACCGCCACCACCGGGTACAGGTAGGACAGCAGCGCCACCGTCGTGGTCGGCAGCTTGCCGATGCTCGCGTACATCAGCACGTACATCAGCGCCGTGTGGACGGTCCCGAGCAGGACCAGCCACAGCAGCCCCGAGGTCGTCGTGGGCAGCGGCGTGACCAGCAGCAGGGGTGCCAGCACCAGCGCGCCCACCGTCGTCTGCACGGCGGCCAGGAGGTGCGGGCGGATGTGCTTCAGCTGCTTCGCCACGAAGGACGCTCCCGCGTACAGTACGGCCGCGCCGAGGGCGAGGCCGATGCCGGCCAGCTGCACCGGCTTGCCGTCCTCACCGTGGGCGGACAGCGAGATCACCGCCACGCCCCCGAACGCGATGCCGGCCCGGGCCAGGTGGCTCTTGGCGACCTTCTCGCCGAGGAACGCCGCGGCCAGGCCGACCAGGATCAGCGGCTGGGTGTGGTAGACGACCGTGCTGACCGAGATCGACGACAGCGCGTACGAGGCGAACAGCAGCACCCAGTTGCCGACCAGGAACAGCCCGCCCAGCACGGCGAGGCCGAGGTCGCGGCGGGACGGCCGCCAGGCCTGCAGCCAGCCGCGGGAGAGGCACCAGAGCACGAGCAGGGCGCCGCCGACGAAGCAGCGGGCGAAGGCCACGGCGGGGGCGGCCGCGCCGCTCTCGAGGACGACGGCGCCGATCGTGCCGGACATCGCCATCGCCGCGGACCACTGGAGCAGCGGGCGGGTTTCGGAGTTCGTCATGCCGACCAGGTTCGTCCGGATCGGCCGGCGCAACCAGTGTCAGAGATGACAACGGCCGCAAAACTTGTGACACACTGGCCGACATGGACGTCAACCGGATCGCGGTGGTGCTCGCCGACCGCGTTTCGCCGTTCGAACTGGGCGTCGCGTGCGAGGTGTTCGGCACCGACCGCAGCGCCGACGGCATCGAGGGCTGGGACTTCGCCGTCTGCTCGCCGGGCGGGACCGCGGTCGAGAGCTGGTCCGGCTTCGGGCTGGCCGGCCTGCGGGACCTGGACTTCGCGGCGTCGGCGGACCTGCTGATCGTGCCGACGTGCGCGCCGCGGACCGCGCCACCGCCGGAGCCGGTGCTGGACGTCCTGCGCGACGCCGCCGGGCGCGGAGCGTGGGTGGCGGGGTTCTGCGCGGGCGTGTTCTCGCTGGGTTACGCGGGCTTGCTGGACGGCCGCCGCTGCACGGTCCACTGGGTGTACGAGGCGGAGTTCCGGCAGCGGTTCCCGGCGGCCGAGGTGGACCCGCAGGCGCTGTACGCCGACGACGGCGGGATCCTGACCAGCGCGGGCACGGTCGCGGCGGTCGACCTGTGCCTGCACCTGGTCCGCCGGCTGCGCGGTGTCGCGGCGGCCACGACGCTGGCCCGGCGGATGGTGGCGGCCCCGCACCGCGCGGGCGGTCAGGCCCAGTTCGTCCAGGCGCCGGTCCCGGCGACGGCGGCGGGCGACGACGCCGTGGTCGCGGAGGCCCTGGAGTGGGTCGAGCGGCGGCTGGACCAGCCGTTCACGGTGGCGGAGCTGGCCCGCCGCAGCGGCCTGGGCGAGCGGACGTTCCTGCGCCGCTTCTCGGCCGCGACGGGCACGACACCGCACCGCTGGCTGACCGAGCGCCGCCTGGACCGGGCCCAGGCCCTGCTGGAGGAGGGCGGGCTGACGGTGGAGGACATCGCGGCGGCGTGCGGCTATGCGTCGGCGGCGGCGCTGCGGCACCAGTTCAGCCGGCTGCGGGGCACGAGCCCGTCGTCGTACCGGACGGCGTTCCGCGGCTGAAAAACAAAACTGGCCGCCACGCCCGGAAGCGTGGCGGCCGGCTTCGGTGAGGCTCAGTCGTGCGACGGGCCGGTGTGGTACTCGAACACCAGGCCGCCGATCGTGATGAGCAGCGCGACCAGGGCGATGACCAGCAGCCAGATGTGGAAGAACGCCAGCGCCACGGCTGCGAGCGCCGCGGTGGCCGCCATGCCGATCGGCCAGTAGCTGCCCGGGCTGAAGAAGCCCAGCTCGCCCGCGCCGTCGCTGATTTCGGCGTCCTCGCGGTCCTCCGGGCGCGGCTCGATGCGGCGGGCGACGAACTGCATGTAGCTGCCGGCCAGGAACGCGAGACCACCGGTGAGGAACAGCGCGACGATGCCGACCGGCTCGGCGCCGTGGGTCGCGGCCAGCGCGGTCCACACCCAGTACACGGCCGCCATGAACACGGCGAAGATCGCCACGATGAAGAAGATGCGGGCTTCGACCTTCATGGTCTTTTCCTACTCCTTGTGTGCGTGCGGCGTCAGTTCGACGCGGTCCGCGCGGTGCGGTCGGTGTTGAACGGCTGGGTGGTGACCGCGTGCGGGGTGCACAGCTCGCCGCAGTTCATCTTCGCCAGCGCCTCGGCCGCCGTGAACGACTGGCCCGTCGCCGGGTTCGTCTGCTTGCGCAGCGCGATGTACTGGTCGTACTTGTCCGCCGACAGCGCGCGGACCTCGAAGTTCATCACCGAGTGGTAGGTGCCGCACAGCTCCGCGCACCGGCCGACGAAGGAGCCTTCGCGGTCGATCTTGTTCTGGAAGGAGCTGTCCTGGTTGTTCTTCTCCGGGTTCGGCATGACGTCCCGCTTGAAGTGGAACTCCGGCACCCAGAAGGAGTGGATGACGTCGGTGGAGACCAGGTCGTACTGGATGGTCTTGCCGACCGGGAGCACCAGCAGCGGGATCTCGCCGGACGAGCCGACGGTGCTGACCTGCTGGCCGTCCGCCTTCTTCGCGTTCTCGTCCTCGTACTTGAACTCCCAGTTCCACTGGAAGGCCACGACCTGGACCTTGACGTCCGGGTTCGGGATCTTGTCCAGGACCTTCGACTCCGTCGTCGCGGTGAAGAAGAACAGGACGCAGACCATGATCGTCGGGACGACGACCGTGAACAGCTCGAGCGGGATGTTGTACTGGAACTGCCGGGGCAGCTCCTCCGGCTCGCCGTCGGCGGTCTTCTTCTTGCGGTGGAACGTCGCGGTCCAGAAGATCAGCGCCCACACGATGACGCCGACGACCAGCGCGGCGACCACGGTCCAGGTCCAGAGCGTCCGCATCTGGTTCGCCTGCTCGGTGACACCGACCGGCCAGCCGAACCGCAGGATCTCGTCGCCGGAGCAGCCCGTCGCGGTCAGCGCGACCAGCACGGCCAGCGCGGCGACGCGCACGGTCCGCTTCCCCAGGGTGCGCTCGGGTTGTCCCACTGCGCCTCGCCCTTTCACCCAGAGCCTCCTACGACCGATCTTTGTGACAGCCGGACTCTAGCCGAGTTGGCCCATCCTGCTGACCAAGGGGTAACCATCGACGCGCGTGGTACTCGCCACGACCACCCCGGCATACTGGGGCCTTCCCCCAGCCCGGTGAAGACCCTGAAGGTGTGTGAGTACCCGTGTGCGGCCTGCTTGGACTGATCTGCGCGACCGAGACCGGCGCGGCGAACGCGCGTGACGCCGTCGGGGCGGCCATGCGCTGCCAGCGCCACCGCGGCCCCGACGAGCAGGACACCTGGGCCGACGCCGAGGTCGTCTACGGCTTCAACCGGCTCGCCTTCATCGACGTCGAGCACGCCCACCAGCCGCTGGTCTGGGGCCCGCCCGAGGCGCCGGGCCGCTACACCATGAACTTCAACGGCGAGATCTACAACTACCAGGAGCTGCGGGCGGAGCTCGCCGAGCAGCACGGCGCGAAGTTCGAGACCGAGGGTGACGGCGAGGCCATCGTCGCCGGTTTCCACTACCTCGGCGCCGACTGGGTGAAGCGCCTGCGCGGCATGTTCGCCTTCATGATCTGGGACTCGCAGGAGAAGCGGGTCTTCGGCGCGCGCGACCCGTTCGGCATCAAGCCGCTGTTCTACTCGGCCGGCCCCGACGGCGTGGCGTTCTCCAGCGAGAAGAAGAGCCTGCTGGAGCTGTCGGACGTCCTCGGCGTCGCGCAGGAACTGGACCGCAAGGCCCTGCAGCACTACCTGGTGCTGCAGTACGTGCCCGAGCCCGAGTCGCTGCACACGGCGATCCGGCGCGTCGAGTCCGGGACGTCGTTCGACGTGGTGCCCGGCGGTGAGGTGAAGTTCACCCGCTACTTCCACCCGCAGTTCAGCGCCAGGCCGGTCAACTCCCCCGCCGAGGCCGAGGAGCTGTACCAGCGCATCGCCGATGTGATGCGCGACTCGGTCGGCAAGCACATGATCTCCGACCCGGACGTCACGGTCGGCGCGTTCCTCTCGGGCGGCATCGACTCCACGGCCACCGCCACGCTGGCCAAGGAGCACAACCCGAACCTGATCGCGTTCACCACCGGCTTCGAGCGCGAGGGCTACTCCGAGGTCGACGTCGCCGCCGAGTCGGCCGCCGCGATCGGCGTGAAGCACGTGGTCCGGACGGTGTCGGCGGACGAGATGATGGAGGTGCTGCCGCTCATCGTCTGGTACCTCGACGACCCGGTGGCCGACCCGGCGCTGGTCCCGCTGTGGTTCATCGCCCGCGAGGCCCGCAAGCACGTCAAGGCGGTGCTTTCGGGCGAGGGCGCGGACGAGCTGTTCGGCGGCTACACGATCTACAACGAGCCGATCTCGCTGGCGCCGTTCGAGAAGATCCCGGGCGGCATGCGGAAGCTCATCGGCAAGGTGTCGACGAAGATCCCCGAGGGCACCCGCGGCAAGGACCTCCTGCGCCGCGGCGCGCTCCCCCTGGAGGACCGCTACTACGGCAACGCCCGCAACTTCCGCGACGACCAGCTGCGGAACGTGTTGAAGACCTACCAGGAGGGCGTGGGCTTCAAGGACGTCACGGCGCCCTGGTACGACGTCTCGCGCGGCTGGGACCCGGTGGCCCGCATGCAGCACGTGGACCTCTACACGTGGCTGCGCGGCGACATCCTGGTCAAGGCCGACAAGGTGACGATGGCGAACTCGCTGGAACTGCGGGTGCCGTTCCTGGACGCAGAGGTGTTCAAGGTCGCGGCGTCGATCCCCCTCGATCAGAAACTGGCGCACGGCACGACGAAGTACGCGCTGCGCCAGGCCCTGGCGAAGATCATCCCGGCGCACGTGCTGAACCGCCGCAAGCTCGGCTTCCCGGTCCCGATCCGGCTGTGGCTGCGCAACGAGATGTACGACTGGGCGAAGGGCATCATCAGCGACTCGAAGACCGAGGAGCTGCTGGACAAGAAGGCGATCCTGGCGCTGCTGGAGGAGCACAAGGCCGGCCAGCTCGACCGCAGCCGCCAGCTGTGGGCGCTGATCGTGTTCATGCTGTGGCACGGCATCTTCGTCGAGCACCGGATCAAGCCGGAGATCCCGGAGCCGGTCTACCCGGTGAAGCTCTGAGGTCTGCCGCGGCCGGGGGTGGGGGGGGTGACGGGGTTGATAAAGCCCGACAACAAAAAAAACAACGCGGGGCGCGGCGGGCGCGGG